>DAIUKI010000024.1:0-14613 GCA_036848255.1 Bacteroidales bacterium
AATATTAATCATCATAGTTCGTCTATGGGAGTAAAATACCCTGTTTTATGAGCCCGAAAGATTCTAAAAGCATCACCTCAGCCTGGGAGGACGAGCACAAACGCCTGCTCGGCTATATCAGGAAGAGGATTCCAATCGGTGAGCACGCTGAGGATATTCTGCAGGATATCTTCTACCAGCTCACAGTAGGATTCAGGGACATCAGAAGGATCGAAAGCCTGACTTCCTGGCTCTACAAAGTGGCGGACAACAGGATCACAGATCTTTTCCGGAAAAGAAAGCATGAAGTAATAAGTTACAATGACACTTTGACGGAAGGAGAGGAGGGACCCATGACACTAGGGGAGATTCTTCCGGCAGTCGGAACGACTCCTTACGATAAAGATCTGAAAGACAGGATATGGGAGACCATTGAAGAAACACTTTCTGAATTGTCAAAGGAACAAAGATCTGTGTTTATTGAAACTGAGTTTGAGGAAAAGAGCTTCAGAGAGATCTCCGGAAAAACCGGTGTGGGGATCAGCACTCTGATCTCGCGGAAGCGCTATGCAGTGCTGGCACTCAGAAAGAACCTTGATGAATTGTATAAACTTTTAAAGAATTACTAAAATGAAAGCACTTAATGTATTAAAGTATGTCGGATTCGGAATCCTTGGAATCGGATTCGTTATCGGTGTTATTTTCGGCGTTCAGGCGCTATGGAACTGGCTTATACCCGGTCTCTTCAATGGCCCGGTACTGAACTGGTGGCAGACTGCTGGATTATTCCTTCTTTCGAAAATCCTGCTTACAGGTATTGCCCCTGGGTCGGACCACAAACACAGGGAAAAGAGGGACTGGAGGAAAAAATGTGAGGAGAAGTACAAACCAGTCTCCGCCGGTGCCGAATCAGGATCGGTTATATGAAGAACTTTCACAGAGAACACTGAGAAGTCACAGAGAACACTGAGCAGTTACCATAAGAATAATCTCAGTGAACCTTTGTGCCTCCTCTGTGGACCTCAGTGTAATGTTTTATATTCCCGGCGGTTAAAGATCCGGCAGATTATACATTCGTCGGGTTTCGCATACATCAAGAAACTCCTTCTTGAACTGCTCTTTATCTTCAATAGTATTATAGAAATCCTCGAGGTACCTGATATTCTCTCTCCTGGTGATCTTTGAAACAAGCTCCTGGCCGTTGATTATCGATTCAAAAACCGGCCTCAGCTTCCTGTAAAATTCAAAAGTACGCTCAAACTCTTCCTCAGTATAACATATTCCCCTGAATACTCTTCTTGTGCTCAGATACTTTTCTGACACATTCCTGGGCTTGGTATAGCTTGCATTGATCAGCCCGGCAAAATCAAAATCAAAGGGAACAGCGTAAAGTTTTCCGGTGGGATCTTTCGACCTGAATATTACAACATTTCGTCTTGATGTTATAAACCAGTCCTTATTCCCAATAAGATACTCAAAAACCGACATTTTCATAAAATTCTCCCTTTCGAGGTCAAAAGGTGTCAGGAGACTATCCCTTTCGTACACATTTTTGCGTTCACCCAGTTGATCCTCGTGCTCGATGAAAAAACTGTGCTGCACAAAAACCTCGCTGCCGGCTGAAGTGTCAAAGTAACGGATTTTGACGAGCCTTACCTTCAGGCTCAGATCAGTGACCTGGTTGTACATTTTATAGATTACATATTCCTCAATCACATCTTCTTCTCTCTGGCATGCCGTCACCAGTTTGAGCTTATCCTGATTGTTGAAAATAGTGTTCCTGACTTCTTTTTTCTTAAAGTTAACCTGCAGGGGGGGGAACGAGCAGATCTCAGGATTACGACGAAAATCGCCCCTTGCCCTCACCTTGACAGAGAATTTTATGATTTTCCCGTCAGGGCTATAAAATATCAGTTTGCCATTTTGAGGTTGTGGATCTTTTGCAGTGTCAGCCCTGATAGCTGAAAAATCGCATCTCAGCTCAAGGTTCAGCACCTCATCAGACGTAAACAGTGTGTCAGGCTTCTGCCCTTCTGCACAAATTGAAAGGAACAGATAAAAGGCAAAGAAAGCTAATGCTTTAAGTGAAATTGATTTCTGAAGCGATGTCATAATAAGTTTAATTGAAGTTATTTCTATTCCCTCCATTTTGAGCGGTCAGGTGAAGGAGGAACAGTGACCTTTTTAGCCGGTTTCTCCTTAAGCTCCTGAAGCAGTACCCCGACAGCCTTTTCGATGCTTGGATCGATTCCCTTTGCCATCTGTTCGGGACGGTCGACAACCTCAATATCGGGAGATATCCCAACGCCCTCTATGATCCAGCCCTCTTCCTGGTCGAAGATTCCGAATCTTGGGACAGATATATATCCGCCATCGACAAGGCGCGCATTACCCGAAATACCGACCAGTCCTCCCCAGGTACGCGTACCTATCAGCTTCCCGAGTCCGAGTTTCCTGAAGAAGTAGGGGAAGGCATCGCCGCCTGATGAAGAGTATCCGTTTATGAGCATGGCTTTGGGACCGTCGTGTGCTATCCCGGGCGATTTGCCTGGTTGAAGACCGTTCTGGTGCCAGTAAACAAGTGTATGCCGGTCGAGGAGATCGGCCATGCGGTCGGGAATAAAGCCGCCCCCGTTGTAACGTTCATCGATAATAAGCGCCTCCTTGTCGAAGTATGTATACATGCCATGAAAAAGCTCACGGTTCCCGCTTGTGGAAGTATTCGGGACATGTATGTATCCGATCCGTCCTCCCGAAAGCCTGTCGACCATTGCCCTCCGTTCATTCACCCAGTTGAAATACATCAGCTCCAGCTCGCTTGAAACCGGTTTGATGACCGATGTGCGGGCATCGGCAGATGAAGGCTTTGCGCTTACTTTAATCTCAACACTCTTCCCAGCCTTGTTCTCAAGGTTAATATATGGATTGGCTGCAGTTGTAACCTCTTTGCCATCTATGCTTATTAGAAAGTCTCCTTCTTTTACATCGACACCCTGTTCGGTCAAGGGTGAACGCCGTTCAGAATTCCAGTTTTCGCCCTTATAGATCTTCGTTATCCTGTATAGTCCTGATGCCTCATCAGCTGTCAGTATGGCCCCGAGGAGTCCGTTATCAATTCTTTTTACTTTCTCAAAATCACCCCAGTCGACATAGGAGTGGCCCGTATTGCTTTCGGCCATTATTTCGTTGAGAATATAATCGAGGTCAGCCCTGTGACTCACGTAGGGAAGCAGTTCACTGTAACGTGTCTTCATTGCGGCCCAGTCGACGCCATGCAGATTATCGACATAGAAGTAGTCGCGGAAGATCCGCCAGGCATCAATATAGATCTGGTCCCACTCTTTCCGGGGATCTATTTTCATTTCAAGCCCGTCAAGGTTCAGTTTTCCCGCACCTGCCTTCTGCCCGGGAGTAAGCTTTATGATGCCATAATCGCCTTCTGACCTGTACATCGCCATCTTGCCGTCAGCAGTAAGGGTGACCCCCGTTGCACGGACGAGTATCTCCTCGTTCTTTTCTTCCTGAATATTGTATTTCATAAGCTTGCCGCCACTTGTGAATATCAGGCCACCCTCGGAAGCTCCTACGATCCCGTATTCTCCGGCTTCACCGGGGAGAGCCGTGATACGGTCGTTAATGCTGTTGAAATCAATTTCGACCTTCACATCCTTTTTTGCAGAGGAAGTATCAGAAGGAGCGACTTTACCCTTCTTATCCTTTGCAGAAGCTGATGGAGCAGGAATTGCCTTTTGATCCCTGACAGGTTCAGTGTCATTTTTGTCCTTGAAAAGTTTTGGACTCTTCTGAGTCAATGAAATGGCATAGATACGTGCAGCCCTGTTATATATATAATCGAAGTCAAAACTTGAGAACGAAAGATTGAAATCACGGTTTGATGCAAAGAACAAATAATTACCGCACAGGCTGAAAACGGGTGTGTCATCAGCAAATGTACCGTCAGTAACCTGCTGTTTTTTCCCTGCTGGTATATCATAGACCCAGATAGCTGATTTTTCGTTGCCTCCCTCTTTCTGGAAAGCTATCCAGCGTGAATCGGGAGAGAAATTATAGCTCCTCATTTCACTCGCGGTTGCATGATCAATGTCGGTCATTTTGCCGTTAGAGGCTTCAACGAGCCTGAGCTTAAGGGTCCTGTCGGAGAAGAGCAGATAACGGCTGTCGGGTGACCAGACCGGCTGATATTTCCAGGCTGATGAATTGAATGTCACCTGTCGCGGCTGAGCTCCCTTTTTGTTTTCAAGGAGCCAGAGCTCGTACTCACCTGTCTTATCGGAGTAGTATGAGATATATTTCCCGTCGGGGGACCATGCAGGGAAGATCTCGCGGACTCCCTGTGTTGCCGTGAGGTTCTCGGTAATTCCTTTCTCAGCCGGGACGGAAAAAATATCGCCCCTTGCATCGAACAGTGCACGCTTACCGGTTGGTGAAACAGTGCCGCTATGAATATCGTCCTTTACAACCTTGTAATAAGGAACCAGGTTCGGGTTGTCGAAGCTGATGCTGACCTTCACTTTTTCAGGCTCTCCTGAAGGCAGGCTTAGCTTATAGATATACCCTCCGTTCTCATATACAAGCTGATCCCCATTTCCTGAGGGCCACATAACATCAAATTCATTGTGACGGGTAATCTGTTTAGTCTCTTTGGTCGCGGTATTATACTGCCATATGTTAAGCTTCAGATCGCGGTCGGAGGCAAAGAATATATTTTCGCCCGACCATACCGGAAGCTGGTCGGTGCCTTCGAAGTTTGTTATCTGTTCAGATGTATTCTCTTTAAGATTATATATCCACAGGTCGGTGGCCCTTCCTCCCTTGTACCGTTTCCAGTTACGGAATTCACGGTCGACGGGAGTGAAAACCATCCTTAACCCATCGGGGGAAAGCACCCCGAATCCACCGTTGACAATCTGCAGCGGCTTTTCAAATTTCCCGTCAAGGCTTACAAGGAAGTATTTTCCCTGGCGCTCGCCAAATTGCGTGCGGGCAGAGCGTATGAGTATCTGTTTACTGTCGGGTGTCCAGTCAAGGACCGCATTGTCCCATCCTCCCCGGGGAGGCATCACTCCAACGGAATTGTACCATGTAAGCTGACGAGGCACTCCGCCGTTTGAAGGGATGATAAAAATCTGACGGCTCCCGGAGTACTCTCCTGAAAAGGCTATCCATTGCCCGTCGGGGGAAATTTTCGGGAAGAGTTCCAGCCCAAGGTGTGATGTGAGGCGGCGTGCCTCACCTCCAGTCGAACTTACAGTCCAGATGTCGCCTGCATAGACGAACGCAATCAGGTTTTTGTTGATGTCAGGAAACCTGAGCAGCCTGACATCTTCAGTCGCATTGGCCGTCATATATGCACCCAGGGCAAAAAGTGATAAAGTAATGTGGTTGATTATCCTCATTTACAATTGTATTTTGTGGTTGTTAACTTGTTATATGATTACTGTTAATTCCGCCTATTCAATCGGAATAATACGCATAATTATTCCTGGTGTTTCTATTGCAAAATAGATATAACCGTCGTGACCCATTACGACATTCCGTACCCGGCCGATGCCCTCGAGAAGGGGTTCGCGATGCAATACACGGTCATTTTTGAGGACCACCCTTTCAAGGTGTTTCAGGGGCAGGGAGCCCAGCATTATGTTATTCTTCCAGTTCTTATAGCGGTCGCCAGTGACGAATGTCATGCCGCACGGACCTATTGAAGGGAGCCAGTAGAAGACTGGCTGTTCCATCCCTTCCTTTTCTGCCAGAGGCGTGAGCACCGTTCCATCGTAGTTGATCCCGTAGCATATCACCGGCCATCCGTAATTGAGGCCCGGTTTGATAAGGTTCAGTTCGTCGCCTCCTCTTGGCCCATGCTCCGATATCCATAGCTCACCGGTAAGGGGATCAATGCAGGTGCCCTGTGGATTCCGGTGGCCGTAGCTGTAGATCGATTTGATGGCACCTGATGTGTTGACGAACGGATTGTCGGCAGGAATTGTCCCATCATCGTTAAGACGGTGGATTTTCCCGTTTGTATTGTCGAGTTTCTGCGGAAAATCGAAATGCTGGCCCCTGTCACCGTTTCCGAAGAAGATATGTCCCTTGTTGTCAAATGCGATTTTGCATCCGAAATGGTAGTTCCTGTCGGTTTCGGGAGTTCCCTTGTAAATGATCTGCTGGTCGGCAAGCGAATTGCCTTTCAGCCGGGCCCTCATGATAGCTGTGTTGCCGACAGGCTTTTTGCCCGTATTGTTTACATAAGAGTACGAAAAATATATCCATCCGTTTTTTTCATAGTCGGGGTGCAGGCAAACATCCATCAGGCCGCCCTGGCCTATTGCCATTACCGGAGGAACACCGCCGACGGGAGGTGACAGCTTCCCTTCAGATAAAATATGAAGAGTTCCGGCGCGTTCGGTGATAAGCATTCTGCCGTCGGGAAGGAAGGTAAGTCCCCATGGAACATTCAGGCCTTTCACCACAGTGTCGACGACAAATTTCTGAACCTCCGACTCGACAATCCCTCCCGGAGTCCCGGCCGGCCTCAGGTTATCTCTGTTTTCGGGTATCCCTTTTTTGACATATGCTGCAAGTGCTTCTATTTCAGCATCGCTGAAGGTCTTCTCAAATGAAGGCATTCCTATTGTCTCAATGCCCGATTTAATGCTTTTAAAGATAGAAGTCGTGCCTTCCTCGTCCATCCAGGCCTTTGCTGCGAACTTCTCGAGGTTAGCCCCGTGACAGCCGGCACAATACTTCTGGTAATTTCGTGAAGCGGTGTTCTGCTCCTGAATCCTTTCACCGATACCAGGACATGATGATCCCGAAACCAGAAACGCTCCGGCAACTGCCACTGCAATAACGACCGGAATGATTTTCTTTGTTCTCATGGGCGGTCTGATTGTTTTATTGGCTTAAGATAAAAAATTAATTTCATTTAATGGTTTGAAGGGAATTAATATCGAAATTGCGCGGAACGGATTGTAATCAGTTATTTATCATTGGCGGCCGATGAGCAGCGATTATTTCCAGTTCAAACAATTTACCGTAAGACACGACAGGTGCGCCTTTAAGGTCGGCACCGATGGGGTACTTCTCGGTGCCGTTGCGGATGCCGGGGGGAGGGGCAAGATCCTCGATGTGGGTACCGGCACCGGGCTTGTTGCACTGATGATTGCCCAGCGATGCAATGCTGATATAACTGCGATTGAGCCTGATCATGATTCATTTGAACAGGCAGCAGAAAATGTAAGGCAAAGTAAATGGGCTGGCAGGATAAAAGTTGAAAATTGCAGACTTCAGGATTTTGTACCGGAGAATGGAAAATTTGACCTGATAGTATCAAATCCGCCGTATTTCATTGATTCACTGAAAAATCCTGATACGGCTAAATCGAATACAAGGCATAATGATAATCTGACACATTCGGATTTACTTGCAGGAGCAGACCGGCTAATTGATGTTAACGGATTGCTCCAGGTCATAATGCCCTATGATGAAGGCAACATATTCATAGCTGAAGCACAGGTGTATGGATTTTATTGCAGTAGCATCCTTAAGATCAAGTCAACGCACACATCTGAGATCCGGAGGCTCATACTCGGTTTCAGCAGGAAAAAATTAAAACCTGAAGAAAGGTTTCTAACGATCGAAAAAGGTAAAAGACACGATTTTACCGGGGAGTATATCAACCTCACGAAGGGTTTTTATCTCAGGTTTTAATCAGGCAGGAGCGATTAATGTGCCAGCGATCATTTAGTGGCACGGATTACAAATCCGCGCCAGCATGTGAAATCACGAAATCATTTCCTTTACCGACAGCCCGTATTCCTCTTTCATTTCGATGCCAAGGGTTTTGAGTTCATCAAGTATCGGATTATAGATTTCCGGAAGTACGGGTCGGTAAACACCGGTCAGGTTAATTTTCTTTTCGAGGATCATCTTCACAGCAATTGAGGCGGGAAGGGCGACTGTCCTTGCAACTGCCGTATTGGTTTCTGGTGTTCCGAAATCGAGCATTGATGATTTGATGACCTCTTTCTTGCCGTTGGGCCAGACGGCGAGGAAAATGTGCTGCATCACAACCATATCACGCTCATTTCCACTTATCATCATTTTGCTTATCATCCTGCGTGCAGTGATCTCGAAGGGAGAGGTCCGGGTGCATTCCATCTTCTCATCGCTGAAAAAGCCCAGCCATTCAAACGATTCCATGGCGATCGAATTTTCGGGGATCCCGAGCTTCATCGCTACTTTTTCCCTCAGATCTTCGGTGTCAAATCTTGCTCTTTCAGCGAGGAAGCCGGCATAGTCCATCCCGGTATAGTCAATAATGGTGTCATCAAGCATTTTCAAAGCCTTTATGGCATCGAGGGTTTCGCACCAGCCTTTATATCTGAGGGTACCACGGTACATTGTCGAAACCTCCTGTATTTTGTATATATTGGTATAGCTTATTGAATCACGGTTCGGATATACTTCCAGCTCTCCGACACCAGGGAATTCAAAGCTGAACCTGTCCTTGAAAAGATTGATGGGCTCGATGACAACTCTTTTTCCTTTTTTAAGATAAAGGGCGCTGTTACGGCTTGCCAGGACCACCCCTTTGGGGCTCCATGAGAATTTGTATTTCATGGGATTATCAACAACCTCCGGGGCAGGCAGTGCTCCGCAGAGGGAGTAAAACTCCTCAACCCTGCCGCCCTTTCCATGGATATGATCGATAACCTTCATGGCAGTCATATGGTCGATACCTGGATCAAGACCGACCTCATTGAGAAGTATCACGCCGGCCCTCCTGGCATCTTCATCGAGTGCCTGCATCTCAGGATGAACATATGAAGTAGTGACCAGTGGCTTGCCGCATTTGATACAGACCCTGGCTACCGTGGCATGATGCTTGTATGGGAGGAATGAGACTGTCAGATCATGTTCACTGACAAGTTTTTCAAGAACATCGCCCTCTTCAGCTGACCATCGCATGGAAGATCCGTTCGGATGATCCCTGATCATCCGGTCAGCCTTCTCCTTAGTTGTGGTGGCAATCTTTACAGTGAAATTATGTTCCAGAAGGTATTCGACCATCGGTTTTACAACGAGCCCTGCTCCAAGGATCAATACTTTTTTCATAGCTGTCCAATTAAATAATTTAAACGGTACAAGTTAAGAAAAGTGCATTACAAGGAACATGACATTTCTTTCCATTATCTTTGTTAATAATCAAATACTATTAACTGTCCCTGCATCCGAATCAATGCCCGAAGACCAGAAATATGCCGATACTCCGCTGATGAGGCAGTATTACCACGTCAAATCGAAACATCCCGACGCCATTCTGCTTTTCAGGGTAGGTGATTTCTATGAGACTTTCGGGACCGACGCGATTAAGGCTTCGGAAATTCTCGGAATAACACTTACACGACGGGCAAACGGTTCGGCATCATTTGTTGAGCTTGCAGGATTCCCATACCATGCACTTGATATCTATCTCCCTAAGCTTGTTAGGGCAGGGCAGAGGGTTGCCATCTGCGAACAGCTTGAAGATCCCAAACTTACCAGGAAGATCGTCAAGAGGGGGATCACCGAACTTGTGACCCCGGGTGTATCGCTTAATGAGAATGTCCTTAACCACAAGGAAAACAATTTTCTTGCAGCTGTTCATTTCGACAAAAAAGCTGCAGGTGTTGCATTCCTGGATATTTCAACCGGAGAATTCCTTGCCTCGGAAGGTACCTTCGAATATATAGATCAGATGTTGAATAACTTCCAGCCAAAGGAGGTGCTCTATGAAAAAAGGAAAGGCGATTTGTTCATTGAGAACTTCGGATCCAAATTCTACACCTTCAAACTCGATGACTGGATATTCACTCCTGAAGCCGCCAGCGACAGGCTTTTAAAGCAGTTTGAAACCAGCTCGCTTAAGGGTTTCGGCGTTCAGAACCTTACCTTTGGGGTGATAGCGGCTGGTGCAATACTTTACTATCTCGACATAACCCAGCACTTACAGCTGGGACATATTACAAATCTATCAAGAATTGACGAGGACAGGTATGTGTGGCTCGATAAATTCACAATCAAAAACCTCGAATTGTTCCATTCCCCCTATGAAGGCGCCCGGACTTTCATCGATGTTATCGACCGTACAATCTCACCAATGGGGGGAAGACTGCTTAAGCGATGGGTATCACTTCCCCTGAAGGATATAGAGCCTATCACCGGCAGACATGACGTTGTGGCCTGGTTTATGGATAATCCGTCAGTCATGATTGAAATTGCAGGACTGATACAGCAGGTGGGCGATCTGGAAAGACTCATTTCAAAGGTGGCGGTAACCAGGATAAATCCACGCGAAGTAGTTCAGCTTAAAAGAGCACTCAGGGCTGTAGGTCCGCTTATGGATCTTTGCGGTAAGAGCGGTTGTGAGCCGCTTAAAATTCTGGGAGAACAGCTGAATCAGTGTAAATCGATAGCCGACAGGATCGACAGGGAACTTTACAGTGATCCTCCCGTCCAGCTGAACAGGGGAAAAGTGATTGCTCAGGGAGTCTCGGAAGAGCTTGATGAGCTCAGAACCATACTCTACAGCGGTAAGGATTACCTCAATGATCTTCAGGCCAGGGAGATACAGAGAACCGGAATCACATCCCTGAAAATCAGCTTCAATAATGTTTTCGGCTATTACATTGAAGTGAGGAACACCCATAAGGACAAGGTTCCACCGGAATGGATAAGGAAGCAGACTCTGGTAAGTGCCGAACGTTACATCACCGAGGAGCTGAAAGAGTACGAGAGCAAGATTCTGGGCGCTGAGGAGAAGATAGTCAGCCTTGAAACCAAATTATTCAATGAACTGGTAATTGCGATTATTGAATATATCCCTCCAATCCAGCTTGATTCATCGCTGATCGCAAGGCTCGACTGTCTCCATTCATTTGCATTAGTTTCAGCCGAAAACAATTATGTACGCCCGGTGATGGATGATACGCTAAGGCTGGATATAAGGGAAGGGCGCCATCCGGTTATTGAAAAGCAGCTTCCGCCGGGGGAATCGTACATTCCCAATGACCTGTTCCTGGACACTGAGGACCAGCAGATAATAATCCTTACCGGTCCCAACATGTCGGGAAAGTCGGCTCTTCTGCGCCAGACAGCACTGATAGTTCTGATGGCCCAGACCGGTTGTTTCATCCCCGCAAGGGAGGCAACGATAGGTATCGTCGACAAGATATTCACAAGGGTAGGTGCTTCGGACAACATTAGCCTTGGTGAGTCGACATTCATGGTAGAGATGAATGAGACCGCCAGTATTCTGAACAACCTTTCGGACCGAAGTCTTATCCTTCTCGATGAGATCGGCCGGGGGACAAGTACGTATGACGGAATTTCGATAGCATGGGCAATGGTGGAGTTCCTGCACGAGAACAAGCATAAAGCAAAGACACTGTTTGCCACTCATTACCACGAGCTCAACGAGATGGAAAACGCTTTTTCGAGAATCAGGAATTATAATGTTTCGATAAAGGAATTCAACAATAAGGTTATCTTCCTGAGGAAGCTGAAAAGGGGAGGAAGCGAGCATAGCTTCGGTATCCATGTGGCGAAGATGGCCGGAATGCCAAAAAGTGTTGTAACCCGTGCGGGTGAAATTCTTAAGGAACTTGAACAAAGCCATGAGAAGCAGGAGCTTGCTAAACCTATAGCCGATCTGGCAGGACACAGGGAAGGATACCAGCTCAGCTTTTTCCAGCTCGACGATCCCGTTCTGAAGCAGATCCGCGATGAGATTCTGGAATTGGACATTAATAACCTTACTCCCGTGGAGGCACTGAACAAGCTTTACAGCATAAAAAAGCTGCTGAAATAACAATATGTACTCAAAATTTGTTATCTTGAAGTGCTTAAATGTTTGTTTCATGGTTTCAGTCATTATTCCTGCCCTTAACGAAGAAAAAACAATCCGCCAGGTAATAAGCCTTGTCGGCAGTTCAGCAGTTGTTGATGAGATACTTATGATTGATGATAAATCGCATGACAACACAATTAAACAATCGAGACTGCCCAAGGTCAGGATATACACGAGCCCGATAATCGGCAAGGGAAACTCAATGCGCGATGGAATGCTTCTGGCAAAGAATGAGGCAATAGTATATCTTGATGCGGATATTGTAACTTACCCCCCAAATATAGTTGATCTGCTCGCGGGGCCTATCCTTGATGATGAAGCAGATTTCGTCAAGTCAACTTTTGACCGCCAGGCTGGAAGGGTGACTGAGTTGGTGGCAAAACCTCTTTTAAGCATTATTTTTCCCGAAATGGAAAAGTTTTCACAACCGCTGAGCGGGATGATCGGAGCAAGAAAAAGCATGCTGAAAAAGATCGACTTCGAAAATGATTATGGTGTCGATATCGGAATCCTTCTCGACATGCATGCGATGGGAGCAAGAATGAAGGAGGTCGATATCGGGTATATAGAGAATCGCATGCAATCGTGGGAACAGCTGGGCAAGATGTCCAGGGAGGTATCCAGATCAATTCTCAAGCGCGCAAAAAGCATTGAAGTTAACAATCTTGAAACCCTCGAAAATTTCAATGCGATAAGGTCACAGATGGATTTTGCCATCAGGGAGAGCCTGATCGGAAAGGAGAAGATGATAGTTTTCGACATGGACAACACAATGCTGGAAGGGAGCTTTATTACAACCGCAGCTGAGGAATTCAATTTCAGGGAGGACCTTATAAAAATTGTAACAGAATATACAAATTCCTTTACCAGGACAAAGTCGATCGCCTGGCTGCTTAAAGGAAGATCTTTTGATGAGATCCTGGGGGTTGTCGATAAAATCAAAATTATTGATGATGCGGCATGTGTAATCAGGGAACTTAAAAAGAAGGGCTATATATGCGGTATCATAAGCGACAGCTACGATGTAGTCACCAACCATTTGAAGAATAAACTTAAAATGGACTTCTCGATAGCAAATGAACTTGAGTTTTCAAAGAGCATTGCAACCGGTGAGGTAAAAGTTCCCGCAGCTTTTATGCGTAGCAAGTACACCAAATGCAATCATGATTTTTGCAAATCAAATGTCCTTTTCCAGCTTGCTGAAAAATACGGCATCGATTTAAAAAATACAATTGCAATCGGTGACAGTGAGAACGATATATGCCTTATAAGGGAAAGCGGAATCGGGATAGCTTTCCGTTCCGGCAGCAACTACCTGAACCTTGTGGCCGACAGGATCATATCTGAAAAGAGTTTTGTCGGGATACTTGACATTGCATACTGATGCCGGGGTTACAAATTATTTTTGCACCTTTGGCCCCTGAATCAAATTCAATAAATCATGAGAAGACTTTTATTTCTATTTGTAGCAGTTATTATTCTTTTAACATCATGTAACTCAACGAAGACAAGCCTGTTTGGCAGTGGCCGAAAAGACAAGGATAAAAGCGGACAGGGGACATCAATCAAGAAAACAATCCTGATGCCTGCTGGTCCGATTAAGGAAGTTGAAGAAAAGCTTGTTGCAAATGAAAACAGGGAGCCTTCGCCTCAGAAATACTTTGTAATTATCGGAAGCTTTAAAGATCCGGCAAATTCAAAAGAGCATCAGGTACTTGTCCGTAAAAACGGGTTTACTTCAGAGATCCTGAAGAATGATGCCGGATTGTACCGCGTTTCCGTTATGGCAACCGATGATATTGCGGCGGCAAGAAATGAAGTAAGGAGGATATGGACAAAATTCCCGGAATACTCTGATACCTGGATGCTAATAAGGAAGGACAAGTAATCCCGGGAAACTGTTTCCGGTAAGATTTATACCTTATATTTAAATTCTGATATACCTGCCGGGTAATTTTAAAATGAATCAAAACAAAAGTAGGCTGAATATCCGTGAAAGGATATTTAAGTTGTTTTTTATTGCAGGGGACTGGTATAAAGTGTTTCTGAAATGGTTCTTTGGTTTTTGCCGCTTTATAATGTTTATCTCCCTTTTGGCGTTCATCCTTGGATTAGTATTTTATTTAGGGTTTATAAATTCTGAGGAAAATACTATCGGACTAAAAAATGGGTTCAGGGTAATATTCCTGGTGGTTTTTTTCGCGGGGATAATTCCGGGAATAATAACGTTTAAATGGAAAAATCGTATATCCCAGATCTTAAGACTGTTACTTCTTCTTTTATTAATTATCGTTTTATTATCTAACTTCAACCTGATTAATCTCAGGGAACCTTTAAAGCATCTCTTTGTTGGAAACTTCCAGATAATTTTGGGGATACTTATTATAGGTATTTCGGAACTATCTGTGCTGCAGAAGGTGATCAGCACCGTGAAGATACCTCCCGGATTTATTTTTTCAGTAAGCTTCCTGCTTCTCATCGTAATAGGTTCAGGTTTGCTGATGATGCCCAAAGCTCACTCGGGCCATTTATCATATATCGACTCACTGTTTACCTCTGTCAGTGCCGTCTGTGTTACAGGATTGGTGGTTGTTGATACCGAAACGGCATTCACTATTCTGGGTAAAATCATTATCATGTTCCTAATTCAGATCGGGGGACTTGGCATTATGACTTTCACGGGATTCTTCAGCTTTATTTTTGCCTCAGGCTCATCGTTTCGGAAT
>DAIUKI010000025.1:0-14240 GCA_036848255.1 Bacteroidales bacterium
GTAAGGGAATAAAAGGTTTTATTAATAGGTGAAAAAACAAAATGACGGTTATAAAAGCATATTCCAAAATTTTTCATTCAGGAAGTATGCGTTTCATTATGAACCGTAATGCCGGTCTTTTTTTGATTCTTATACTTTTCACCGGCATAGGCAGAGTCTATTCACAGGATCTCCCGGAATACGATGAAATTTCTATTTTCCTTGAGATCCCGGGAATAGGCGGTGGAGAGATCAACGCCCTTATCAAGAATGAGGAATTGTATCTGCCGGTTATTGATCTGTTTGACTTTCTTAAAATAAGAAATGTCCCCTCAACCAGTCTGGAGACAGTTTCGGGATTTTTCGTAAATCCTGAGGCAAAATATATTATCGACAGGATAAAGAATCAGATTGTTTACCTGGACAACACATTCAAGCTTGAAGAAGGCGACCTGATAAGGACCGAAACAAGTCTTTACCTGAAATCATCTTATTACGGGAAAGTATTTGGACTTGAATGCAAATTCAACTTCCGGGCATTATCGGTAACGGTTACAAGCAAGCTCGAACTGCCGCTGATACGGGAAATGAAGCTGGAGGCTATGCGGCGCAATATTTCACACCTTAAAGGTGATATGACTGCAGATACTTCAATTGGAAGGACATATCCTCTTTTCAGATTCGGTATGGCTGACTGGTCGGCTTACACTTCCCAGGAGATAAATGGCAAATCAGATGCAAGGCTCAACCTGTCGCTGGGATCGATGATAGCCGGAGGAGAAGCGACTGCCTCATTGTACTATAACAGCTCCGATCCGTTTAATGAAAAGCAGCAGCATTACCTTTGGCGCTATGTTAACAATGATTTTTCACCCTTGCGCCAGGTGATGGCAGGGAAGATCCGGACAAATCCAATCTCATCAATCTATAATCCGGTTATTGGGATTCAGCTTACCAATACTCCCACAACATACAGAAGATCATTCGGCACCTACAACCTGAGCGATAAAACGGAGCCGGGATGGATCGTCGAGCTCTATATTAACAATGTCCTTGTCGATTATGTAAAAGCCGATGCCTCTGGCTTTTTTAATTTCGAAGTCCCTCTTGTGTACGGGAATTCAGTTACAAAATTGAAATTCTTTGGCCCCTGGGGTGAGGAACGGACCCGGGAGCAGAACATATCAATACCATATAATTTTCTCCCCGAAAAAACCCTTGAGTACACAATCAGCGCAGGTATTGTTGAAGACACCTCCGCCAGCAAATTTTCAAAGATCAGCGTCAACTACGGAGCAAGCAAAAGCCTGACAGTAGGCGGTGGGGCAGAATATCTTTCTTCTGTCGCCTCACAGCCTTTCATGCCATATGTAAATGCATCGCTCAGGGTTACAAGTAACCTTCTTCTTTCCGGCGAATACGTGTTGGGTGTCAGAACAAGAGGCACTCTATCCTACAGGCTACCCTCAAACCTTCAGCTCGACCTTAATTATACATTGTATGATAAAGACCAGAGGGCTATTTTCTATAATTACAGGGAAGAACGCAAAGCAACTCTGACAGTACCTCTTAAAATTGGCAAATTCTCATCTTTTCAGCGATTTTCCCTCTATCAGATCGTTCTTCCCGCTTCAAAATACACAACTGGTGAATGGCTTATCTCGGGATCAGTTTTCGGGGTGAACACAAACCTGACTACATATGCATTGTTCATCGAAAACGTAAAACCTTATCTCTACAGCAACCTGGCTTTGGCCATCAGGCTTCCGGGAGGTTTTGTAATCATGCCGCAGGTCCAGTACAGCTATACCGGGAATAATCTGCTCTCTGCTAAGGCAAGGCTCGAAAAGCATGTCCTGAAAAATGGATACATTAATCTTTCATATGAACAGAATTTCAGGAATAACCTTAAGCTGGCGGAAGCAGGATTAAGGTACGACTTTTCATTTGCCCAGGCAGGTGCTTCAGTAAGAAGATACGACAATAAAACAAGCTTTATTCAGTATGCAAGGGGAAGCCTGATCAACGACAGGAAAACAAAATACCTCGGCACAGACAACAGGTCTAATGTCGGAAGAGGGGGTATTACTGTTGTTCCGTTCATTGATCTAAACTCAAACGGGAAAAAGGATCCCGGGGAACCCAAGGCTTATGGATTAAATCTTCACTCCGACGGAGGACGTATTGAAAAGAATGATCGAGATACGACAATAAGGATCATCGGACTTGAACCTTACACAAAATGTTACATTGAATTCGACCCTAATAGCTTTGAAAATATCGCCTGGAGGCTGGATAAACAAACATACAGCGTTGTTGTCGACCCGAATATCCTGAAAACTATTGAGGTACCTGTAAGAATTGTCGGTGAGGCCACAGGTAATGTTCTCATTGAAAGCAATGGCGAAAAGAGCGGGCAGGGAAGAATCATAGTCAATTTCTATGATGGGAAATTCAATCCTGTTGGAAAAACGCTTACCGAGGATGACGGGTATTACAGCTACTTTGGGTTTGCCCCTGGAAAATACAGCGTCAGCATTGATACGGCCCAGTTACGAAAACTAAATATGAATTCAGATCCGGTTTCTCTTCAATTTGATATCGGTGGCGGTATTGACGGCGACATTGCGGAAGGTCTTGATTTTGTATTGAACATAATCCCCGGTGACACAACACCAGTACTACCCGTTGCGCCTGAGCTGCCTGTCGTAAAAACGGATACCACATATATGATCCTTCATGAACTGACAGAGGAGGTCTACACAATAACAGAAGACAGCTGGGCCATCCAGATCGGCGCATTCAGGAGCCAACCTTATGCTGAAGGCTTCCAGAGAATGCTTGAACGGGAGCTTGGCAAGGATGTCAGGATAACAATTGAGGGCGATTATTACCGTGTCCGGATACTTGACCTGCCAACCCGGGAAGAGGTTGATGGAAGTATTATCAAGCTAAATAAGCTCGGATTCAAGGAACTTTGGATAATCCATCTGCTGGCAAGGCAACAGCAAAGAGTACTTATTACAAAAGAGGACTCCCTGGCAATAATCAGGAAAACCATGATTGGAACAGAATCACCGCTTACCCCTGCTGAGATGACCCAATTACAGTTGGACGTTTTCAGGCTGAGATCAGGTGCGATTGCATTAAGGAAGCAACTTTCATCTCCTCTCGATGGTAAGGCTTCTTTTGATCGTAGTGGAAGATATTACAGGCTTGAAACACCTGATCAGCCTATTCTTGATCCTACTGTTCTTGAGGCTATTAAGGATCTTTTACCCGGATTTGGCAGCCTGGAAATGGAAGATGAATGGATGATGGAGATGGCCGGAGCACTATTGGCTGAAAAGCCTGCAGAAAGGGAACCTGTGATAATTGACAGGGTTCCGGTCAGGCCCGGTGTATCCCTTAGGGTAACTGAAGAATGGCCGCAGGTCCTCGTCCTCGAGGAGAAACCTGAAGTGAAGGAACCATCAATCGCCCTGCAGGTAGCAATATTCATAAAGGAATCACAGGCATTGCGGGCACAAAAGAGAATAATGTCGAAACTGAATCTGCCAGTCGAAATTATCAGGCAATATGACTATTATCATGTGATTGTAACCGGGTTCTACTCCCGTGAAGAGACAATCCCGTATTATCCCGAGCTGGCCGGAATCGGCTACCCGGGAATAACCCTTATTGATAACTATAAGAGACAGAAATAATCAATGCTTAAAATAGCAATCATATCACCGAGCGTAAGGAAAGGACGTAACAGCCACAGGGTGGCCTTGTATTTTGATAATCTTATAAAAGAACTGAACCTGGCCAACCCCGAAATAATTGATCTTCTGGAATTCAATTTCCCGCTTTTCAATGAAAGGCTTAAATACCAGGAATCTCCGTTAACCGGGGCAGTGGAATATGCGAAAAAAATAGTGTCCGCCGACGGAGTGATAATAATTTCTCCGGAATACAACGGAGGAGTTCCTGCAAGCCTGAAAAATGCCGTCGACCTTCTGACAGATGAATGGAGTAACAAACCGGTGGCTTTTGTACCGGTTTCTGACGGAAATTTTGCGGGGAGCCAGGCAATAATTTCGCTCCAGTTCTCACTTTGGAAGCTTGGAGCTATTACTGTCCCGGGTCCTATGCGGATCCCGAATATTAAATCTGCATTTGATGCTTCAGGGATCCCTGAAGATAAACCGTCAATGGATAAAAGAGCTGCTGCGTTTGTCAGTCAGTTTCTGCACCGGATTGATTAATTAAAACAGTAACCGGACGAGGCAGGGTAATGACATTATGATTTTCTATTACCTTTGGATTTTATCTTCGTCCATGAAAAGAAGCCTTCTTGTTCTCCTTATCTCTATTATACCGCTATTATTGCTGTCGCAAAAAGTAGAAGTAAAGATAACGAGGACAAAGAACGCTTCTGTTTCAGAATGGCAGATTCTAAATGAAAAATTGATTCCGGTGCTGGCAGGAAATGAGTATCCCGATGAAGATACTATCGCTTTTTCCCTCGAGGCTGATAAAAGATATTTCTTACTGATCTCCGTCGCTGAAATTAATAATTATGATAAGAGCCTTTTCTCTCTTCTCATCAATAATGAATCAATATTGCGTGTTGAACCGGATATAGGAATGGGTGATCATTTCTTACCGTTCTTTACCGGGGTAAAAGCTGATGGAGAATCAAAGATAACCGGAGGGACAAACGCTGATATATCTTCATTTCCATGGCAGGTATTCATTGAGGCAGGAGAATTTACGTGCGGCGGTACGATAATTGACGACCAGTGGATAATTACTGCTGCTCATTGCACCAGGGATGATTATAACGTAAGAATACCGGCGTCATCCATAGATGTTATTGTTGGAGCCAATAATCCGAGGAATTCTCTTCAGGGCAAAACATATAAGGTAAGCGAGGTAATAGAACATGAATCCTTCGATATCTCCACTCTCGAGAACGATATTGCCCTTCTGAAATTAACACTGCCTGTAGATTTTCCGAATGCAGTGCCAATAAAGCTGATCGCATCATTGGATGTTACTGCGGGAGCAACTGCTCCCGGTGTGATGTCGTGGGTTACCGGATATGGGATCACCAGCGTCGATCCTGTTATCTACCCTTCGACCCTGCAAAAGGTCCAGCTGCCGATTGTCTCAAATTCCCAGGCTTCTTCTGTCTGGTCAAAAATACCGGCAACAGATATGATGGCAGGATACCGGGACGGGAACAAGGATGCCTGCAGCGGCGACAGCGGAGGTCCGCTGGTGGTACCCGTCGCGGGTGGATACAAGCTAGCCGGACTTGTAAGCTGGGGCAGCAGCAATTGTGATACCTACGGTGCATATACACGCTTATCGTTATTTGAATCGTGGATCACTTCAAAAACCGGGATAGAGATCATATTCACCGCCCCTGTTCCCCAGGGAGATACCGTGGTTTGTGCAGGAACATCCCAGAGTGAATATCATGCCGCATCAGTGGCCGGGGCAACTGCTTACAGCTGGTCAATGCTGCCCGAAGAAGCCGGAATAATTTCCGGCAGTTTTGAGAATGCAACTGTCTCATGGAGTCCCGGATTTACAGGTTTGGTAAGAATCAATCTGCTGGTTACCCGCAACGGGGAAATTTCCTATCCGTCCGGACTTGATGTCAATATAGCAAAGCTTACAAGGCTCATAAGCCAGCCATCCGATACTGTCGTATGTGCTGAGCAGCCCGTTTCGCTGAAGGCAGAGGCTGAAGGATTCAACCTGATCTATAACTGGTACAGGAACGGGTTACTGCTGCGTTCAGGCCCGTCAGGCATATTAAACATATCGTTCGCCACAATTGGCGATTCGGGCGACTATTTTTGCGAAATCATCGGAGCCTGCGGAAATGTTATTACAGGGACGATTACCCTGACCGTTTTGCCGGTTACGAAAATCAACAGTATCACTCCCGATACCGAGGTCCCGTTTGGCGGCGATCTGACTCTCGATGTGACAACAGAAGGGCATAATCTGACATACCAATGGGAAAAGGACGGCACCCCTCTGGCCAATGGTACTGATTCCGGCTTTGACCTGCAAAACGTCAATGCAAAAAACATTGGACTTTATCAGGTTACCGTAACCGGAACCTGCGGATTTGAAATAAGCAGCAAGGTATATGTTTACGTGAAAAAAGCAGACTACTCAAAAGAACCTGAAATCTTTGTGTGGCCGACTGTCACAAATGATGAGTTCAATGTGGCGCTTAGCAATGACCAATATTACCAAATCTCAATATTTAACACTCTCGGAAAGCTTTTAAAAGAATCTGATCGCTGTCAGTACCAGACAACCGTTGACATTAGTGACATTCCTGCAGGCATTTATATAATCTCAATTTACAACGATAATTTCAGAAAATCCGTAAAACTTATCAAAAGGAAATCCCTCTAGCTGGTTTATTGCAAAAAATCCGCCTGCCAGTCAGGATGTGGCAAGCCTGCTTATTAAGTTGGGAAAGTAACCATTTGCCAGGATAGAGAATCTTTAAGATAAAATCAGATCATTTATTCCTTTCTCCAGATTAAAACATAAAAAAGATTCCGTTTTTTCTGAATACCAGGTATTGGCTTTTAAAGCTCTCTTGTCTTTTATTCGTTCGAAATTTATAAGTTCCCCTCCTGCCCTCTTCATTCCCGGTTTGAGGACAGAAGCATTCAGTTTCACCATAAATCCGGGGGTGGAAAATGGAGCCTTTAATGAAATACTGTTTCTGTTTACCGTGACAGCAGTTAATTCTTTTGCAGCCCAATATCTGGCAATCTCACTTAACTTCATCCAGATGAGATTATTATATTTCTGATCCAGCCTGTTTTTTACCTGCTTTAGTATATTGAAACCTGTTTTTTCGCCATTAAAATAGACTCCCGGCCAGTGGCAAACAATAATTGCCGGTTCACCACTTTCAATCACTTCTACCATTCGCCCCGACATGAGATCTTCAGTAATGAAATTATCAGCATTCCCCGGAACCAGCCCATCCCACCCGCCAAACCAATCGTCAGTACAACCGATTATAGAGACAACGCATTTCGGATCAGAACCTTCAAGATCAGAAGGGAATAATACCTTTGGAGCTACACTTTTTCCTTTTTCGGTAAAAAGGTCCCGGAAATAATGCGGAACTTCTGTTCTGTAAACATCCCGTACTGCCTCAAGAGTACTCATTGCCAGATTGTTCTGATTTCGACCGCCGTAACCGCCGGGAGTAGTTAATCCTTCACAGGGCAAACCCGCTTCTTTCAGGATTGTGAGTGCATAGGCCTGATACGAGGCAAGCTCATCAACGCTTTTTGTCTGGCTCCATTCCCAGTTTTCCATGTATTCGGGTGTTGCGTACGGAAAAGGTCTCCCGGTTTTAATATCAATAACTCTTGTGTGGCTAATCATTTCAGGATGGATATCCCAGTTGGGCAATATCACCTCTCTTATCAAATTCAGACTCTCCTCCAGTTCCCGTCTGGTCCAACCTGGAATGAACCTGTTGACCCATCCGGTGCAGGCAGGATAAGGGACTACGCTGTACTTTCCTTTTACTCCGTTTTCAAGACACCATTCTCCGAATTCCCTGACAAAACTGTCGGGAATTTCGCGGGGAAGCTTTCTCCAATCCTGTTTATACTGGGCCGGAAACACTTCTGCAAACTGAGGTATCCCATAGTATGCCATATTTACAAGACAGGTCGAATCATCGATTATCAAGCTCACTGGTACACGATTATAAGGATTCAATACCTCAACCTTTAAGGGTATTTCTTTTGAAATTGCAGAAAGCGATCCAGAAGAGACAGCCAGACTTCCAAGTCCGGCTGTTTTAACAAAAGATCGTCTCGTAAGTTTCATTTAGGGAATAAACTGCGGGTTACTGTATATCTATTAAATATTTATACAATTCACTTTTTGTCGAAAGGATAATTGTTGTCGTAGTATCAAAGGTCCTTTCCAAAGTCTCCATTGATTTTGCAAAAGTGTAAAGATTTCTTGATGAAGCTGACTGGTCATAAGCGCCGGCATAAACAGCGGTGGCCCTGGCATCGGCCTGCCCCCTTATCTCTTCTGCCTTACGGTATGCTTCCGACTGAATGGTTTTAAGGTCCCTTTCCTTTTCGCCATTGATCTTCGAAGCCTCGCCAAGTCCTTCGGATCTGAATTTGTCAGCAATACGGAACCGCTCACTTTTCATACGCTCATAAACCTGAGTTTTGACATCTTCAACATAATCGAGCCGTTTAAGCCTGACATCAAGAATTACTATCCCAAGGTCGCTGGCTCTTTTGTTAGCCGACACAAGTATCAGCTTCTGAATATCGAGCCTGCCTGTTGTTATTTCCGAAAGGGTATCACCCACCTCCTCACCTATTGATCCTGACTGAGATGGCACTCTGTTAGTTGAGCGAACAACTTCTTCGAGGTTGTGATTTGCAATATAATCACGTGTTTCCCCATCAAGGATATCGGCAATCCTCGACAATGCGCCTCTTTCGTCGGTAAGCCGCTTAAAGAACTGCAGAGGATCAGTGATCTGCCACCGGGCATAGGCATCGACAAAGATGAATTTCTTATCCTTGGTCGGGACCTGGTTCGGATCACCATCCCACTCCATGAACCTTTTTTCAAAATAATTGGTCTTTTGGATAAAGGGCACCTTTAATTTCAATCCGGGCGTAGTCTTTGGTTCTCCAACTGGTTTACCGAATTGAGTAATAACGACCTGTTCAGTCTCTTTCACCATGAAAATTGAGGCAACCAGTACAATGAAGATTGTAAAGAAGACAGCTGTCTGTATAATTAATTTCCGGTTTTTCATTTTCGTCTGGAATTATTTCTTGTCTAACTGCATCTGAAGTAGAGGAAGGATATTATTCCCTGACTCATCGGTTATGATTTTATGCCCCAGCTTCGGGAGCACACTCCCCATCGTCTCAAGATAAATTCTGCGCTTTGTGACTTCGGGCGCTTTTACATACTCTTTATACAAGGCATTAAATCGGGTGGCTTCACCCAGGGCATTATTGACACGTTCTGCAGCATACCCTTCAGCCTTTTGAATTGTTTCCTCCGCCTGTCCCCTTGCTTTAGGTATTATCTTATTGTATTCCGAACGGGCCTGATTGATCAGTGTCTCTTTTTCCTGTTGGGCCTGATTAACAGCGTTGAATGCATCCTTTACCGGATCGGGAGGGTTTACATCCTGAAGCACAACCTGTTCGATCTTGATTCCAAGGGAATATTCCTCGCACAATCGCTGTATCTCCTCCTGTACACTTACTGATATCTCGGCTCTTCCAACAGTAAGTACCTCGTTAACGGTCCGGTCACCTACCACCTGCCGCATGCATGCTTCGGAAATATCACGCATTGTTGCTACCGGTTCCCTCACTTTGAACAGGAACTTATAGGCATCGTCGATCCGGTACTGGACCACCCATTCCACATCGGCCAGATTGAGATCGCCGGTAAGCATTAACGACTCATCGGATGTTCCGGATTTGGTATACTGCGATTTAATTCCGGTAGCGGTGGTCCTGAAGCCAAATTCCTCCTTCTGCTGCCTCTCCACCGCAACTTTATACAGCCGCTCAAGTACGGGAAGTTTAATATGAAGTCCGGCTTCTTCGGTTCTTACATATTTCCCAAACCGGGTGATGACTCCCACTTCTTCGGGCCGAACCTGAAAAAACATCATCCAGAGAAGAATTATTCCTAAAATGCCCCCGAGGATGTACCTGTAACCGGAGATGAATTTTTTCCAGTCGGGAGGCAGGTCGTTCCTGTTAAATTGATTAAAAGCCATTTATGTGAATTTTATTGATTAACACAAATATAGCATAAAATCCAGGTTTAAGAGTGACGGAATGCAGCTTTCGGGAGAGACTATGATTAAGACCGGGAAAATCTGATCAAAGGGAATTTATAGTTCGTCAAAAAACACGAAAATTGAACCAAAACATTCCTGGTTTTGTATTCCGCTGATCATCAACATGTTGTAGCGCCGGTCGCTTTGATACAAAGTAAACCGCCCTTTTTTAATGTAAATATCAGTCCTGTTTTGACGAATAACCCCGATTCTGATGTAAAGGAGCCTTTTCAGCAAGCAATACCCTGAAATCAGTTGACAAGCGGATGAAAAACTATTCGCATTCGCCCGCTAATTGGGCTCTTGCTACTTGCAGGCATTTGACATTCGCTTTAAATTTACCATTACAAAAATTATAAAAATGGCAACTGTTTCAAACCCCGGTAACGAACAAACAATTAGTGAATCTGTAATTAATCATCCCGACAGGGAAAAAAGCACCCACGGAATTTCGGGATTCTTTCCTGCCATCGTCAACATGATAGCGGAGGATGGCGGAAGTTTCTTCAATTATTTAAAAAAACTTGGTCTTTCAAAGGAAAACAATCTGGTGGTCCTGTCATCAAGGCATCATTATTTCTATGATGAGGATGAGCTGAAGAACGTCAGAACACTGATAAACCTCAGAAAACTCAACCTTATCAAGTATCTCGATGAATTTTTGTTCACACTGGTCCAGGTACTTCCTCCGGATACAGAATTCATCGGATGCTTCAGCGACTGTACTCCTTCTGAAAACAGCAGGACATCATTGCTTAATCCTATCAGGCTGCTAAAACAAAAAGTCAACAGTCTCGATTTCAATGGTGAAAGGAGTATGAACAGGAACAAAGTATCTGCAATTCTCGAATTATATGGTTTTAAAATCACCAATATGACCGAAATGAACGGCCTTACCTATTTCTGCTCAAAGAATGTCCGGAAACCGGCACGGTTGAGGGCTTAAAACCCTCAATCCTCTTATTTTTTATCATACCCCGTCTCTCTCTCCTTTCCGGCAGAGATCCATCCCGGAAGTACTGTTTCAATAAAGATCTTCTTTTCCTCATTGAATTTCTTCATATCAAGTCCGATATACTCCTGGGCCTTTTCTTTTGTGTTAATGTCGGGGTAAGGAACTTCCTGGTTATACCCCAGTGAAGCCAGAAGTCTTGCAAGCTTTACCCTTGCCTCCTGGGCGCCTGCAATCCCGCCGGAAATTATCCTTCCCATTTCAACCGGAGAATGAAATGAATTTCCATGTCCGGCGGCCGAGAAATCCCATCTCCATTGTGCGTGTCTTATATCGTTAAGTATATCTTTCATCTGTCCCTCATTGGCGCCTTTATCCCAGGCGGTTTTCGCCTCAACATGGCACCTGACCAGCAGTGTTTCAAGAATATTGCGATTTTCTATGATTTTATCCTGGCGTGTATAAACATCCCTGATAAGATCTTCGGTCTCTTCGCGATGACACACCTGGCACGAGCCGGAAATATTATTCAGCGGGCTTTGAAGTTGATGGTTCGTGAATTTAAGCCCGCCCTCGCTCATAAAGGGCATATGACAGTCGGCGCATGATACTCCCCTGGAGGCGTGTGTCCCTGTAAGGTAAACTTCATAATCGGGATGCTGGGCTTTCAGCATGGGAGCCCTGCTCAGGGCATGGGTCCAGTCGGAAAATCCGGCTTCATCATAATATTTTTCAATTTCCTCGGCTGATGTCCCGTTCTTCCAGGGAAAAACCAGGTATTGAACACCTTCGATCATTTTCTTATTGAAATAATACTCGACATGGCACTGTGCACACACAAGACTCCTCATTTCCTGATGTGAGGCTTTTCCTATATCAAGTCCCCTTGCCTCAAACGCTTCAAGAAGAGCCGGACGTGAGATCCTCAGGTTCATTGTTTTGGAATCGTGGCAATCGGCGCAACCAATATGATTTATGATCTCCGGTCCCTTTGTATCCCATGTCCCCCTGTAGAATTCAGCTGCACCTGTCTGACTCATAAGTCGGGGTACATCAGGACTTTTACATGTCCAGCATGTATTTGGCTGAGGACTGGGAACCCCTGATGAAGGGGCTCCTGTCCGCAGGGTTCTTTGAATGTCGTCCACCGCATAAAAGTGACCCCTTCCCTGGCTGTATTCCCTCGAAAAAAGATATCCGGCCCAGAGGACAACCATGCGGGGAGATTCCTTAAGCATGTCGACCATAGCATTACCGTTATACTTGCTCCTGAAAGCCGTATCAGCAGTTTTCAGGTAAGTATTGTACTCCCTGGGGAATATCTCTCCCCATTTTTCGTTCCTTGGCTCAAATTCAGAGAAGGTTATTTCCGGCGTATATGCAAAAACAGCTTCAGCCCTTCTCTGGATGATTGATGACGCAAGCATTCCCAGGAGGAATACTATTATTACGGTTGAGACAAAAATTACCCATCCGAGCCATGGTTTTGCTTTAAGAGCTTCCTGAATTGACTTCATATCAAGAGTATTATTTGATTTTCTTTTTTATTGCCTCGTTCAGCCATCCGGGCGCAACAGGTCCCGGTAGAGGCACACGGGCATATGGCACGCTCGACAGACTGTTTACTCTTCCATGCGGGGTTTCGCGGTGGCAATCCAGGCATTCTCTGTCCATTCTGAACTCATGTGTCTCCCGGTTGTATGCGAGCAGCTTGCTGTCGGTAATAAGCTCTTTATGGCATCTGATGCAGTTTTTATGAACAACTTCCTTTCCAGCTTCCTTAATGAAAATAACCTGAGGTTCCCACCGCAGGGTGAAAATTGTTGCATGCCGCAGGCCGTCTTTTGCTTTAAAGTAGTATTTATTGACAATATTATTATGGGGTACATGACATTCGTTGCAGGTTGTCTTTTCACGGTGGGAACTATGGAACCATGTTGCATACTGCGGAGCCATTATATGGCAGTTAACACATGTCTCCGGCTTATCGCCAAGATAAGCCGGAGCATTTGATATGTGAAAAGAGAATATACCCAATCCTGTAAAGATACCTGCAGCCACAAGTACAGGTAGTTTCCACCTGTCGGGAGGTATCATTTTTTTCAGGAACCCCATGAGGCAATATTTCTTAATATATTATAGTGTCCAGCCCTCCCTGTATTTGTAATGCAGAAGTTCGTTGGCTTCAGGAAGATTCGTGAATTCCATCTTATCGGGATTATACTCCAGGGTAATATTCCTGTTTGCCAGAAGCACAGCAATATTTCCCAGCATCATTGTCTCAACCAGCTTGCTCGCATATGAGAAATCCATCGATGATTTTGTATTGTTTTTAATTGCATCAACCCATTCTGCGTAAATACCCGGAGACCTTTGGAGCCATGGCTTCGGCGGTTCAAACTGGTCCATTACTTTTTTAGGCAGAAGCTGGGGATTGCTTCCGTAATCACCGTGCATAAGCACTCCCTTGTCTCCTATGTATAGGGCTGAATTGACGCGGGTGCCAGGATCAATTTCTGCCGGCCGTGCTGCCCGTAATCCTCCATCAACCCATGTAATCGTGACAGGCGGCATATATCCGCGGGCCGGGAAATCATATGTTATCATCTCGGCAAGTGGCCAGAATTCATTGTTAAATACTGATGAACTTGCCTGCACCCTGGTAGGTATTCCCAGGTTGAGCGACCAAAAGGCGTGGTCATAAATATGGGCTCCCATATCTCCGAGGGCGCCGGTTCCGTAATCGCGTAAACCCCTCCAGTTGAAATGGCAGATATCAGGATGATAATCCTTCTTTGGAGCCGGGCCTAGCCAGACATCCCAGTCGAGTGATTTTGGAACCGCTACACCGGCCGGCCTGGGAATGTTTCCCTGCGGCCATATCGGCCTGTTTGTGGAAAGATTGACTTCACGGACAAGTCCGATGGCACCGCTCTGGATCCATTCGTTGATCTGCCGGGCACCCTCACTGGCATGGCCCTGGTTACCCATCTGGGTCACAACGTTATATTCCTTTGCGATCTCCGCAAGCTTACGGCATTCATAAATGGTCTTGCACAAAGGTTTTTCGACATAAACATGCTTCTTCTGTCTCATGAATGCGGCAGCAATCGGTGCATGGGTATGATCGGGAGTCCCAATCACAACTGCATCAATCGATTTTTCCTTGTCAAGCATCCGGCGCCAGTCGGTATAAACCTTTGCCTTGGGATATCCTTTAAATATGTGAGCTGCAAAATCGGTATCCACATCACATAATGCATAAATATTGGCAAGCTTAATGGGTTCCCTTGCAGGTCTCTGCTGCTGTGCACCCTGAGGGGGCTGACCGCCCTGAGGTGGTTGACCACCCTGAGGGGGCTGCTGACCACCCTGCGGCCTGTTTCCCATCCTTGCTTCCCTTGCGGCAAGCTCCTC
>DAIUKI010000026.1:0-6874 GCA_036848255.1 Bacteroidales bacterium
AGAAAAATTCATCAATTCACCTTGTACGTTTTGAATCATATATCAGGACCGGTCTCCTTATTGCCGGGGCATTCGGCGCCTACAGCCTGGGTGCCAACAATATAGCCAACGTTGTCGGGGTCTTCATCCCTGCCTTTCATCTTAAGCCTCTCGACCTTGTGATATTTACGCTTTCATCCCATCAGCAGCTGTTCCTTCTGGGAAGTATGGCCATTGCTGCAGGGATTCTAACGTATTCAAAGCGCGTTATGGAGAAGGTCGGGAATAGTATTATGCAGCTTTCCTCAGAGGCCGCCCTCGTAGTTGTCCTTGCTCAGGCTCTGGTACTTTTCATTTTTTCTTCATCCGGATTTTCGTCATTTGTTGAAAGAATAGGATTGCCCCCGGTACCAATGGTCCCGGTTTCCGGCACCCAGGTTGCAATTGGCAGTATTATTGGAATCGGACTTTATAAAGGAGCCGGGAACATCAATTTCAGGATACTTGGTGAAATTGTAGTGGGGTGGGTTCTGACTCCATTGTTTTCAGGAGTTCTGGCATTTTTCTTGTTATTCTTTGTAAAAAATATTTTCGGCATTGATACCGGACGGAAGACTGAGGGCACCGTTGATCCGGCAATTCAAAATATTCAGGCGGTTCAGACCGACCCTCGTATTTCTGAAATAATGCATTATCTGCTTCCCGGCTTGCTGATAGCAGGGATGGCTGCAGTTATTCTGTACTATTTTCTTGAAAGAAAGAAGAAAAAAGAGCTTAGGAAATCGGAGGAGAGATTCTGGAAGAATTTAAAATAACTAAACAGACAAGTGAACGTATGGATCACTACTATCTTGGTATCGATATCGGAGGCACAAAATGCGCCGTTATTGCCGGAACCGGGGATATGAAGATCCTCAAAAAGACCGGATTCCCGACGGAAACCGGCAAAGGTCCAGACCATGCAATCAATCTGCTCCTGAACGCATCATCTGAGATTGTTAAAACTCTCGGACATGAAAATCTGAAATCGATCGGAATAAGCTGTGGTGGTCCTCTCGACAGCATAAAGGGAATTATTCAATCGCCACCAAATCTTCCGGGATGGGATAATCTCCCTGTTGTACAGCTTTTCGGGGATATGTTTAAGGTTCCCGTTTACCTTCAAAATGATGCAAATGCCTGTGCCCTGGCTGAATGGAAATTCGGAGCAGGGAAAGGAACTCAGAATATGATATTCCTCACTTTCGGAACCGGAATGGGGGGAGGAATCATAATTAACGGTAAACTCTATTCAGGAACGAATGACCTTGCCGGGGAAGTGGGGCATCTTCGTCTTGACGATGACGGTCCGAGAGCCTATGGCAAAAAAGGATCATTTGAGGGTTATTGCAGTGGCACAGGGATCGCCTTGCTGGCCAGACAAATAGTGAGCGAGAAATTTGCACTGAAGCAGACAGTATCTTTCTGTGACAACCATGATAATATTGATAAGATCACTGCCAGGGATGTTGCAGAAGCAGCTTTTGCAGGAGACAAAACAGCTATTAAAATTCTCGAGATCTCGGGCGAATACCTTGGAAAGGGACTGTCGCTGCTGATCGACATCCTTAATCCGCAGATGATCGTAATAGGAAGTATTTATACCAGGTGCAGGCAATTTATTGAACCTGCATGCCTTGAAATAGTAAGGAAAGAGGCTCTTGAACCTGCCAGGGTTGTCTGCAGTATAGTTCCCGCCGCTCTTGGCGAAGAGGTGGGTGATTATGCCAGCCTCAGCGTGGCAATGATCAATGATTAATAATGCAAAAAAAGATAACGTACAAACATGAAAGAATTCTGGAGATCGAAAAGGGGAAAAGCTATCTCGCGGAGAAACTTTGTTGAGAAGACAGCGGCAGGGACAGTGGGCTTTGCTTTTGTTCCATTGCTTGGCGGATTCAAAACAGTTAAACAACAGGCAGGTAAATGGCCGGCTGATGCCGGAAAATACAGGTTCCACCTTATCGGGCAGGCTCATATTGATCCGGTCTGGCTCTGGCCCTGGCAGGAAGGGATCGCAGTGGTTCACAGCACCTTCAGGTCGGCTCTTGACAGGATGAATGAAACACCTGGCTTCGCTTTTACTGCAAGTTCAGCACAGTTCTATGAGTGGGTAGCCGATAATGATCCAGGAATGCTGGAGGAGATAAAAAAACGTGTTGCCGAGGGACGATGGAATGTTGTCGGAGGCTGGTGGGTTGAGCCTGATATGAATATACCAGGCGGCGAAGCAATGGTCAGACAGGGCTTATATGGACAGCTAACCCTCCAACGGCTTCTCGGACGCCGTGCAACAGTTGCTTTCAATCCCGATTCATTTGGACATACCGGCACCCTGCCCCAGATTATTAAGTTACAGGGAATGGAGAACTATGTTTTCATGAGACCGGGACCGAAAGAAAAAACCATTCCGGCTGATATGTTCTGGTGGGAAGGTCCCGACGGGTCGAGGGTGCTTGCTTATCGCATACCGATAAGCTACAACGACAGCAGATCAGTAAGAACCCGGGTTGAACAGATAATAACCCAGCTGAAAGACCAACCTTTCAGTACTTTCATGTCATATTACGGAGCTGGAGATCACGGAGGAGGCGCAACGAAAGAAAATATTGCCTCGGTAATTGAAATTCAGGCTGAAAAGGATGCCCCAACACTGATATTCAGTACACCTGAAAAATACTTCAGGGAAATCCGGGAGGACAAAAGCATTACCCTGCCTGTGATAAAGGATGATCTTCAACATCACGCAACAGGTTGCTATACCGCCGAAGCTGAAATTAAGAAGAACAACAGGCTCTCGGAGAGTGCGCTTGTTGTCTCCGAAAAAATATCTGCTCTGGGATCCGTCATATGGAACTGTAAATACCCGAAGGATCTGTTTACCTCCGCATGGAAAAGAGTATTGTTCATGCAGTTTCATGACAGCCTTGCAGGTACATCTGTTCCGGATCATTCAATAACAGCCCGCGAAGGTTACGGATACGCTCTTGATGTTGCCCATCAGGCCATTTATTCAGCCGTTCAGAAACTTGAATGGCAGATTGCATCTGAAGATCCTGCTTCTCAGTATCTTATCGTTTTCAATCCTCATGCATGGGAAATAAAGTCTAACCTCGAATATGATTTTAACTGGAATACGAACAATCCGTCAATCGCGGAAGATGAAAAGGGCAATCTGCTCCGGCATCAGTGGAACGCAGGAACAACCGAAACAGGCAGCCGCAAGGGATTGGTGGTAAGGACCACAGTTCCAGCTTTCGGTTACAGACAGGTAAGGATCAGGGCAGGAGAATCGCAGGAAACAAAGCCAGGCGTTACTGCTGAAAACAACACAATGGAAAACGAATTTCTTAAGGTCAGCTTCTCGGAATCAGGAGCCATTGGAATTCTGGATAAGGAAAATGGCAGGGAAATTTTTAAAGACGGAGAAACAGGCTGCAGGGCACTGATAATCGATGATCCGAGTGATACATGGAGCCACGACATAAAAACATTTTCAAAGGAGATCGGTTCTTTCACGAATCCTTCCATTAAAATTCTCGAAAACGGACCACTTCGCAGTATAGTTAGGATAAAGACATCATACGGGTCATCGACTCTGACAACAGACTGGATACTGTATTCAGATGCCAGGAGCGTTGAATCAAAGATTACAATTGACTGGAACGAGCAGCTTAAAATGGTTAAATTCTCATTCCCTGTTAATATTGAATCTCCGGTTGCGACCTATGAAACTCCATATGGATTCATAAAGCGAAATGCAAACGGCGATGAGGATCCCGGTCAGAGATGGATAGATGTAACCGGTTTAAGCAAAGGAGTCCAATACGGGCTGACGGTAATAAATGATGCAAAATACGGGTACAGCATCCATGGCAATGATATGCGGATCTCAGTCATCCGGTCAGCCGTGTATGCCCATCATAATCCGAGGGTACTTGATTTGAAGGAGGAACATATCTGGCAGGACCAGGGCATTCATACCTTCAGGATGATGCTCACTCCCCACATGGAAGACTGGCAAAAAAGCGGTATTGCACGTATGTCTGAGGAGTTCCTCTCCCCTGCCATCGCTATCTACCAGGGAATACACGGAGGCTCAATGCCAAAAGCAGGGTCGTTCCTTTCAGTTGACAATGACAGCATCATTGTTTCTGCAATTAAACAAGCCGAGGAGGGTGATGATCTGATTATAAGGTGTGTAGAGACATCGGGAACCAGCACTTCAGCCACAATTAACTTTTCCTTTGTAAACCGCAGGTGGACAGGTAATTTCAAACCATGCGAGATAAAAAGTCTGAGGCTGAATCCCAAGACACGGGATGTGAAAGAGGTAAATCTGCTGGAGGAATGAAACAGATTGCTTCTCTCGCTCCGTTCGATCTCAATAACGGTAATAATATGTAGATATGAGTACAATAATTGAACAAATCAGACAGGATTTGATTGACAATGCTGATGAAAAGACAAGGAAGTCAGGTGAAAGATACTTTAAGGAACCGGTAAAGCTCCACGGATTGAAATCAGCAGTCACTGAACGCATTGGCAAAGAGTATTATACAGAAATAAAGGGGAAGCCAAAACCGGAAGTATTTGAATTGTGTGAAGGGTTATGGCGATCAGGATATATGGAGGAAGCTATAATTGCATGCAACTGGTCCTATAATGTCAGAAAGAAATATGTTCCGGATGATATGAAAATATTCGAAAAGTGGGTAAGCAGCTATGTAACCAATTGGGCAACATGCGATACATTTTGCAATCACACCGTTGGTACTCTTGTGGAAATGTATCCGGAGATAATATCATCCCTTAAAAAATGGGCAGGAATGCCCGGAAAGTGGATGAAAAGGGCATCAGCAGTAACACTTATAGTACCTGCCCGCAAAGGATTATTTCTCAATGACATAATTGAGATCGCCGATATTCTTCTGCTCGATAAGGACGATATGGTTCAGAAAGGATATGGCTGGATGCTGAAGGCTGCGAGCCAGACCCACCGGACCGAAATATTTGATTATGTTTTCAGAAACAAGGCTGTGATGCCTCGTATATCATTAAGATATGCTATAGAGAAAATGCCCGGGGACCTGAAGAAAATGGCTATGGCAAAATAGTCTCAGGTTTATTAACTTTGCGTTAGTTTCCACAAAATTAATCACATTGAAAAAGATATTAATATCCGCGGTAGTTTTTTTAATTCCAGTTTTCGTTTTATCCCAGGACAGGGTTACGGGAAGGGATTTTGCCACCAGATCTGAGGTGATTGCACAGTACGGGATGGCAGCAACTAGCCAGCCGCTCGCCACTCAGGCGGCGCTTGACATCCTAAAAAAAGGAGGCAATGCAATTGATGCCGCCATTGCGGCCAATGCCGTTCTTGGAGTTGTAGAACCAACAGGGTGCGGTATCGGAGGCGATTTATTCGCAATTATCTGGAGCGCTGAAAAGCAGAAGCTGTACGGGCTCAATGCCAGTGGCAGATCACCACGATCGCTGAAGCTTGATTATTTAAAGAACCAGGGTTATGAAACAATACCATCCACAGGTCCGCTTCCTGTTTCTGTACCGGGATGCGTTGATGGCTGGTTCGAAATGCATGATATGTTCGGCCGCATTCCCATGAGGGATATCTTGCAGCCAGCGATAAATTATGCAAGGGATGGTTTTCCTGTTTCAGAGGTAATTGCTTATTATCTCGACAGAAACACCCAGTCTCTTAAAGATTTTCCGAATATTAAGGAAACATACATGCCTGGAGGGAAATCTCCGGCAAAAGGTGAAATATTCAGGAATCCAAGACTTGCCAATACGCTTGACAAAATAGCAAAAGGAGGCAGGAATGAATTTTACAGGGGAAGTATTGCAAAAGCGATCGATGCTTTTATGAGATCGCACGGCGGATTTTTATCCTATGATGATCTTTCGCGCCATAGCTCCGAATGGGTTGAACCGGTGAGCTCATCATACAGGGGACATGATATATGGGAGCTCCCTCCAAACGGACAGGGCATAGCAACCCTTCAGATCTTGAATATCCTTGAAGGTTTTGATATTGCGCAAATGGGTTTTGGTTCTGCTGAATATATTCATGTTTTCACTGAAGCAAAAAAACTTGCCTTTGAAGACAGGGCAAAATTTTACGCCGATCCACGCTTCAGTGCAATACCTGTAACACAGCTGATCTCAAAGAAATATGCCATTGAGCGCCGAAAACTTATAAACCGCGACAAGGCAGCGAGAGTATATGATCCGGGTAAAATTGAAGCCGGGAATACAATATATCTTACTGTTGCAGATAAATACGGCAATATGGTATCACTAATTCAAAGTAACTACAGGGGAATGGGCTCGGGAATGTGCCCCACAGACCTCGGTTTCGTTCTGCAGGACAGAGGTGAAATGTTCAGTCTTGATCCGGGTCATGCTAACGTTTACGCTCCGGGGAAAAGGCCATTTCATACAATCATCCCCGGCTTTATTACAAAAAACGGAAAGCCCTGGATCAGCTTTGGTGTAATGGGCGGAGATATGCAGCCTCAGGGCCATGCCCAGGTTATAATAAACCTTATTGACTTCAAAATGAACCTGCAGGAGGCCGGTGATGCCCCCAGGATTTATCATACCGGCTCATCTGAACCGACAGGAGAAGTGATGACTGCCGGAGGGATACTTTACCTTGAGAACGGATTCCGTTGGGAAGAGATTCAGAAACTGCTCTCGATGGGTCACAATGTTCAGTGGAATCTTGGTGGATACGGAGGGTACCAGGCTATAATGTGGGATGAAAAGAATAAAGTGTGGTACGGAGCGTCGGAATCACGAAAAGATGGACAAGCGGCGGGGTATTAATTTA
>DAIUKI010000026.1:6974-14048 GCA_036848255.1 Bacteroidales bacterium
CAGGTCCATTACCCCATTAATGAACGTCAGCGGATGTGCAGGATTTCCCGGAACATAAAGGTCAATATGATGCCCTTCAATGAACTTCCTGTCAATAGCCGGGGAACCGCTGAAGACTCCTCCACTGATAGCATCTGTGCCAACGAGAACGATTATTTTGGGCTCAGGGACAGCATCATAACAGATATTCAGCGCTTCAGACATATTAGCGGATACTGGTCCGGTTATCACGATTCCGTCGGCGTGACGGGGTGAAGCGACAAATTCAACACCATGCCGCCCAAAATCAAAATTCACGTTACTTGTTGCATTGAGCTCCATTTCGCACGAATTGTCCCCTCCGGCAGAAACCTGTCTTAGTTTCAGCGATTTCCTGAATAGTCTCCTGACCTCTTTTCTTATCATGTTTTCTTCAAGCCTCACCAGTCTACCGGACCCTGGTCCAATGACCAGGTCCTCTCTCCTGTTCACTGCCAGCCTGTAGTCATTTGTGAACCTTATTTTTTCCGGCAAACAAAATTCACATTCCCTGCAGAAAACACATTTGCCAAGATCGATGGCACCATCTGATTTCCCTATTGCTCCGGCAGGACAAATAGAGCATATTCTGCTTATCTCAGATCCTGACAGGTTGTCTTTGATTACCGGTCTTCCCCTGAAAAGTTCTGAAACTGGCTGATTACGGAGATCCCTTACATATTGTGATCCGTGATGCTTTAGTATTTTGAACTCTTTAAACATTTAATTATTGAATAATTTACAAATCGTTCCCGCAATAACTGAGGTTAAGGCTTTTATTGCATACCGGGAAATCGGAGATCTCCTGGTTGCGCACGGCAAGTGCCAGGGCCATCCAGTTGTGGAATGACGGATCCTTAACCTTATAGAGCTTAATGCCTCCTGATTCATCAGTAATGGCACAGTGGCAGATTTCACCGCGCCACCCTTCAACCAGTGATAATGAAAAGCTGTCAGGTCTTAATTTATAGTCATAAACAGGCCTGGGAATCGTTCCTTCCTCTTCGGCATGGATACTCATGAGTTCCCTGACCATTCTTATCGATTCACCAACCTCTTTCACCCGAAGCATACCACGTGCAAGAACATCACCTGATTCAAGTATAACAGGTTGAACATCATATTTCCTAAAGTACTGAAACGGATGGGTGCTCCTCGTATCCCTTTTTATACCGCAAGTCCTGGCTGCCATCCCAACAGCACCGATTCTCAGAGCCTGCTCCCGGGTGATCTGCCCGATATCTTCGAACCGGGCAAGAACACTGGGCATTGAATATATCAGGTCAGCTATTTCAGAGAATCTTTTACCAACATCATCAATTATAAGTGCAATTTTATCCTCCACCTTTTTATTTAATGGGTAATTGCTACCTCCCGGACGAACAAGCCCCTTGCCGAAACGGTTCCCGCACCAGAACTGGGTTGTGTTTATGATTTCAGTCCTGAGGGCCTCGCATACCACCTGACCGGGCTGGTAAGCTACATCGCCGCAGAGAGCTGCTGTATCGCCGATATGTACTGCTATCCTTTCAAGTTCCAGAGCTATGCAGCGTTCTATCTGCAATGCTTCACCGATATCCGGAGAGACATGAGATTCTACAAGCTGTGAATGGGCAATGCTGTGAGCTACTGATGTATCGCCTGCGATATTCTCGCACACGATACAATTCTTCAAGAAATTCCCATCTTCAGCAAGCAGTCTCTCGATCCCCCGGTGCTGGTATCCCAGCTGGATTTCAAGATGAAGGACCTTTTCACCGTTGCAAATGAATCTGAAATGACCAGGTTCTATAACACCGGCATGTATGGGACCAACGCCAACTTCATGCAGCTCTTCACTTTCGATTTCATAGAACGGATAATTATCCATTCTCATTTTATCGGTACGGTCATGGGGATATCTGACAGGTTTCAGCCATGGGTGACCTTCGAAATTCACTCCATGATTTTCATGAATCTCACATTCAAATTTGTGAAGTTGCGGACAGGCAGGTGTTAGTGATTTGATAGAGCTTTTTCCATGTGTGATCCTTGTAGTTATAACCCTAATGGAGTGGGCATTATCATTTGCAATACAGCAGATGAGTTTTATAAAACCCGGATCTTCAATGCCAAAATATGCCACGCAATGATTTGCATCATCTTCTAGCATTCCCGATACCTGGTTACTGAACAGGTCATATCCGATAACCGGAATCTCACCAAGGTCAAGAGTAAATGAATTCTCAAATATTTCTGAATAAAGCTGATTCATCATAAATCTATTTTGGCAGAAGTTCAATGCTCTGATTAATCAGATCGACCAGAAATGGAGGCTCATAAAAACAGATCATTATTACCAGTCCGAGAAATACAAACTGGCTGATGGTTTCAACCGGATTCACCTTCCCGGGCTCAACCAAATTACCTTCCTGTCGCGGATTTGAGAAAATAATATGCATAAACCGCGTGCTCATTGCATAAACAATGAAACAAAGGAGAACAATCGAAACTATCAGAACAAACCACTGATCATTTAGAACCAATCCATTGAATATCATAAATTCGGAAATAAAGAGCCCTGAAGGCGGAATGGCCAGAATGCAGATCATTCCCAGAATAAGTACCATTGCCCCTGCAGGATATAATTTCATATACCGGCCGCAGTCATCCAGCTTGAAAGTGTGCAAAACCCTCGAAAGCTGACCCATCTGGTAAAAGAGACTCGATTTTGCCAGTGAGTGCAGAACCAGTAAAAGAAGCGCCGCGTAATAGCCTACTCCGCCTACCCCGATGGCAATCGCCACCAGTCCCATGTTTTCGAGGCTTGAGTATGCAAGCATCCGCTTAAGATGCTTTGCCTTAAGCATATATCCTGCAGCAATCAGCAATGAAAATACTCCTGCCAGGATAAGGACGCTGTTCATGAAGGGCAGAATGGATGAAGAGGAGAATAACGTGTAAACCCGGAATATTGCAAGAAAGCCGACATTCATCAGAGTTGTTGAGATCAGCGCGCTTATCGGCGGCGGAGCAACTGAATGTGCATCAATTGTAACAGTGTGCATCGGAAAAAGTCCCATCTTGGTACTGAATCCAATGAGGACAAAGAGAAATGCTATCTTCAGATACATTGGATTAGCCTGGTTTATAATAACGGATAGCGACGAAAAAGAGAGACTGGCAGCATCCTCACGACCATATATGAAACCAAGAAAAAGTATACCGAGATAAGCCAGGGCAATACCTGCAGAACATATAAAAACATATTTCCAGGTAGCTTCAAGGGCAATTTCGGTACGGTCGTGATAAATCAGCAAGGCAACTGCAAGTGTGGTTGCTTCGACAAATATCCACAATATGGTCATCCCATTTGCAAGATAGGCACCTGTCATAAATGTCATCAGGGAAATAAGGGCCGTATGATAAATGTTGAATTTCCTGGTTTCATCTCCTGATGAATAAATAAATCCATGATAAATCGTGGGAATTGTTAATAATGACAGAACCGCGAGTAATAAAACTCCGGTGTGGTTGAATGTAAAATACCTGAGTTCTGTTTCATTAAGATGTATCAGGCTGTAGACTGTGAGGGATATATGCAACAAAGCGAAACCAAAGGTGATGATCCTAGTAACTGTCTTATTTTTAAGAAGTACAATAGCAAAGCACATCAGGACAACCGTTATAAAAAACAATAAAAGCATTTCAGTCCTTTAATACTGTTAATTCATTAGTGTGAGGCTTAAGACGCAAACCAAAAAAGCCGAGGATAAGAACACCGACAAAGATGTCGAGCAATATCCCGATGTTTATAAGAACAGGCATTTCATTTCCTACGGCAAGGGAAAAAAGGAATACGGCATTTTCTATAATCAAAAATCCAATAAGATGCGAAATAATGAGCTTATGCGACACAATAAGAAGAAATCCGGTAAGCAGACTGAAAAGGGCAATTGTCATGTAAATCGAGTTTACAAATGGATTTATTAGGGAATCAGCAAGTAAAACGCTTATAAGCAGTGCAAAAACGGAGAAAATCAGAAGGTAGAATCCCGGTATTGCCTGACGATGAACCTTTGTGACACCAGATGCCCTGATTATCCGGTTCAACATGTATGGTATCAGGAAAGCTTTGAATAGAATGGTTTCTGAGACAATAAAGATCAGGTTAAAAGTGTTGACCTCCCTTAACTCGAATAAAGCGATACCGCACAGCAATATACCCTGGGCCCCTATGAGCCTTATATAAGTGACCAGACGCTCTGCAGAAGCAAAATAGACAAGGGTAATTGCAAACAACACTATCAGATAGATCACCATTTTAGTCTACTGGTTAAGTTTGTAGGTCAGTATGAGAATAATCACAAAAGCTATCATCGCAATTGCAGAAACAGAAAGAATGAATTTTGGGTTTTTATTCATTTTATTTCTTGCCCTGAATGATTCAAGCAATCCAACAATAACTGCAAATAATGACTGAACTCCCAGGAACAATAATATCTGCAGGAAAATATTCCATCCCGACGGGACAATAACATTATACATCAGCGAACCATAAATTGCAAACTTCAGCCAGGTCCCGGTATGGATCAGCGCTTTATCGAAACCGCTGTTATCGAGGATCATGACTTCGTGGATCATTGTGAGTTCCAGATGGGTTTTCGGATCATCAACCGGAAGCCTGCTGTTCTCGATCAGTGCTATCTGGATAAACAAATAGAATCCTATTATGCTGAAAATTAAGACATAATGATTTCCTGTAATGAAAAAATTGCTGAAAATATCCGAAAACGAAGTAAAACCAGTAAACATCGAGAACGTTGCCATAAGAATGAAAAATGCCGGTTCAATCAGCATCGAAAAAAACGCCTCGCGACTAGCTCCCATCCCCTCAAAACTGCTGCCTGTATCGAGTGCCGCAATTATTGCAAAGAACCTGCCAAGAGCAAGCATATATGCGAAGAATATAAAATCACCTTCAAATGAGATTATTGCAGTCTGATTTCCAAAGGGGATGACAAGAACTGCACAAACTATGGTTGTCAATGTTATAACGGGAGCTATCTGAAATATCAATCCTGTCGTCGTACTGAAAACACTTCCCTTCCTCATCAGAAGTAAGACATCCCTGACAGGCTGGAATACATCCGGTCCCTTTCGCCCCGATGCAATGCTTTTGGTCCGCAATATAATGCCCGGGAAAAAGAAGGCTGAAATCAATATCAGAACGAAACCTGCCATCGTCAGATTATTTTGAACCAGGTTAGCAACAACACAAAAAGCATAAAAATGAATGCATATAAAATATAATCCTGTATCCGTCCGGTCTGCATCACTGCGATCCGCTTGAGAAGTCCTGATAACAAGTCAACAGGCTTGTCAACCAGAAGCTTCCTGTAAACATCATCACTTGACGATTTAAATGTCCTTGCTGTGGGAAATATCTCATCTTCCCGGATCTCTTTCATCATTTTTTCAGTCTGAAGAACCGGTTTTGCCAGATGATTGTAATTGTAGGCATATGATGTTGAAGTATATTGCTGTTTCGGGTTGGCAGCGGTGTAGCCGCAACCCCAGGTAGGTCCATATGTTACAACTTTTGATTTTAGATGAAAATGCCTGTAAACAAGCAGTATGACAACCATTAGGAGAAACATTCCGCTTAATATACTTATCTGCGAAAGGCTTGAGAGAGAAGTTCCTGCAGGGATGTTTATACCAGTCAGTTCAAATCCTGCCGTAATTATTCCAAAAACCGGTTTGACAAACCAGGCTGAAGCCATTCCGATTAAAACAATAAATGCCACCGAAATAAATTGGGGAAAAATCATATCCCTGCGCACCTCCGCTGCAAGGGAGGCTTTTTCAGAGCGCGGCATACCGAGAAATACTATTCCGAAAGCTTTTGTAAAACAGAAAATTGCCAGACCTCCGATCAGAGAGAGACCGGCTATGCTGCCCAGTATAGCAATCGATTGATAAAGGCTTGCTGTCGAAAGGCTTTTAAACATTCCCAGGTAGATAAGGTATTCTGAAATAAACCCATTGAATGGAGGCAATCCACAGATTGCAAGTGATCCGATAAGAAACAGAATTGATGTGTACGGCATTTTCTTCATAAGTCCGCCAAGCTGTTCAATATTTCTCGTGTGTGTTGCCTGATAAACCGAACCAGCATTAAAAAACAGAATGGATTTAAAAAGGGAATGGTTCAGTACATGAAGCAATCCTCCGCTGAATCCAAGAAGGCTCAGGATATTGTTTCCAGTTGCAAGTCCGATAACGCCAAGTCCGATGCCAATACCAATTATGCCTATATTCTCAATGCTGTGATAGGCCAGCAGCCGTTTAAGATCGTGCTGGACGATAGCCATCATGACCCCGAGAATGCCGGAGATAAGAGAGACAACAAGTATCAGAACCCCAATCTGAAGCAGGTCATGCTGTATAAAAAGAAGTACCCTCAGAATACCGTATATTCCCATTTTTATCATCACGCCTGACATTACACCGGAAACATGTGACGGAGCTGCAGGATGAGCCTGCGGGAGCCATGTATGAAAGGGCATGAATCCTGCTTTAATTCCAAATCCTATAAAGAACAATATAAACAACAACAAATTTGAGTGACCGGAAAAATAGCGCTGAAGAGAATCAAAACTCATCTCTCCTGTTTCCCGTCCGACTATCAGAAAGGAGATCATAAGGAAGAACATTCCGACATGCATCTGAATCAGATAACTGATGCCGGTTTTCATGATCGTGGTATCCTCCGCATCAAATATAACAAGCATAAATGACGAGAGTGCCATAATTTCCCATACGATGAGGAAAGACAAACCGTCACGGATCAATAACACCATTACCATCGAAAAGTAAAGCCACATATAAGAAAAATAATGGATTGAGAAGTGAAGGGAGTTTTTGATACTGAAGTAGGGTTTGAGGTATCCCTTTGCATATAACAGACCCACCAGGGTGGTTATATTTATGACTAAAACAAAGAATGCCGATAATCTGTCAACAGTCAGCGAAATGCTATTATGAATGAATGGCAGCCGGGCTTCAATTTTC
>DAIUKI010000027.1:0-13991 GCA_036848255.1 Bacteroidales bacterium
CTGAATCTATTACTAGTCTGGTTATCCAAAACAAATAATTAAAATCTCTTTATTTTACATCTCATATTATTATGTACGACATTCTTGAGTTAAGCAACAAGCTTCTTCCCGAGTTGCGGGAAATTGCTAAAGAACTTAAAATCAAACGGACAGAGTCTTTGAAAAAACAGGACCTGATTTATAAAATCCTTGATCAGCAGGCCATTGAAGCCACTGAAAAGAGGAAAAACAATATTCCGGAAACCAAATCCTCAAATCCCCTCAATCAGGAGAGAAATGAGCGCGACCAGGGTCAGAGGAGAGGCAAAAGGCCGAGGATGACAAAACCGGTTATTAACCGTCCGGTTGAATCGGTTATTTCTGTTTCTCCCGACGATCTGAAAAAGCCGGAGCCGGAAATACCTGGTCTAAGGGATGCTGAAACAAAACCTGAAAGAGCCGACGAAAAGCCTGATCTGTTCAAGGCACCAGAACCGGCACGGGAGGGACCTCCGAGATGGCAGCGTGATCCAAAATTCTCCGACAGAAAAGAGAGGGGCCCGGTTTTCAATGAAAATCGTTTCACTCCGAGAGAAGAAAAAAGACCTTTGGTGGTTGTTGAAAATAGACTTCCCCTAAATGGCGATGAACCAATATATGATGAGCCTAAACCGGTTTCCGATATTATCGGTGGAGATATTATTGTCGATCCCCCGGTTAAAGAACCGATTGCTGAAATACAGCCTGTCAGGGAAGAAAAGAAGGAAAGACCATATGAATTTGAAGGAATTATCTATAATACCGGTGTTCTCGAAATAATGCCCGACGGTTACGGCTTCCTGAGATCACCTGATTACAATTACCTGAACTCTCCGGATGATATTTATGTTTCACAATCCCAGATAAAATTATTCGGATTGAAAACCGGCGATACAATAAAGGGTTCAATCCGTCCGCCAAAAGAGGGTGAAAAATACTTCCCCCTTATTAAGGTTGATGAGATAAACGGAAGGAGCCCCGATTTTATTCGCGACAGGGTTCCGTTTGATTTCCTGACTCCACTTTTCCCGAATGAGAAGTTCACATTATGTACACCGGGAGAAGGCTCCCTTTCAGTAAGGGTCATTGATATGTTCTCCCCGATAGGGAAAGGTCAGCGCGGACTGATTGTGGCGCAGCCAAAAACCGGGAAGACAATCCTTCTTCAGGAGATTGCAAATGCTATCGCAAAGCATCACCCTGAAGTTTATCTTATGATTTTGCTTATCGATGAAAGGCCCGAAGAAGTTACCGACATGGCCAGGAATGTTAAGGCAGAAGTTATTGCTTCGACTTTTGACGAGCCGGCTGAACGCCACTGCAGGATAGCCAATATAGTGCTTGAAAAAGCAAAACGCCTTGTGGAATGCGGTCACGATGTTGTAATCCTCCTTGACTCAATAACAAGGCTCGCCAGAGCATTTAACACTACTGCCCCTGCTTCGGGGAAAGTGCTCTCGGGTGGTGTTGATTCAAACGCCCTTCATAAACCAAAACGTTTCTTTGGAGCTGCACGTAATATAGAGAATGGAGGTTCCCTTACAATAATTGCCACCGCCCTGACTGAAACCGGTTCAAAAATGGATGACGTGATCTTTGAGGAATTCAAGGGAACAGGTAATATGGAGCTTCAGCTCGACCGTAAGCTTTCAAACAGGAGGATATTCCCTGCTATAGACATACCTGCATCCAGCACCCGCCGTGAGGACCTCCTTCTGAACAAGAATATACTTCAGAAGATATGGGTCCTTCGAAATTACCTTACTGATATGAATGGTGTTGAGGCCATGGAATTCCTTCGCGACAGGCTTATGCAAGCCAAGTCGAATGAAGAGTTCCTGATATCAATGAACGGTGGATAACGGACGAAAAATATTTGTAAATTTGCACTTTCTTTTGAGAACAATCTTTTAATAATCAATATATTCTATTCAATATGGCAATAAAAAAATTTATAACATGCGATGGCAATCAGGCAGCGGCGCATGTTGCATATATGTTTAGCGAGGTTGCTTGCATATATCCCATCACACCTTCATCAACAATGGCAGAATACGTGGACGAATGGTCGGCCGGCGGATTGAAAAATATTTTTGGAGAAACTGTTAAAGTCGTTGAAATGCAGTCGGAAGGCGGAGCGGCCGGAGCTGTTCACGGAACACTGCAGACAGGAGCACTCTGCTCAACTTTTACGGCATCACAGGGTTTGCTCCTGATGATCCCGAATATGTACAAAATAGCCGCTGAACTCCTTCCGGGAGTATTCCATGTGAGCGCCAGAACAATTGCCGCTCATGCCCTTTCAATCTTTGGCGACCACAGCGATATTTATGCCACAAGGCAAACCGGATTTGCATTTCTTGCAAGCGGCAGCGTTCAGGAAATAATGGACCTTGCCGGAGTAGCTCATCTTACGGCAATCAAATCGAGAATCCCTTTCGTTCATTTCTTTGATGGATTCCGTTCATCCCACGAAGTGCAGAAAGTCGAGGTGACTGAACTTGAAGATATGAAGAAACTCATCGACTGGGACGCACTTAAAAGATTCCGTAATAACGCCCTTAATCCCGAACATCCTGTAATGAGGGGTACTGCACAGAATCCGGATATTTTCTTCCAGGCAAAGGAAGCAGTTAACAAATTCTATGAACCAATTCCTGATATTGTAAACTCTTACATGGCTGAGATCAATAAGCTTACCGGAAGAGAATACAAACCCTTCACATATTACGGTGCACCCGATGCTGAACATATAATTGTCGCTATGGGCTCAGTGACCGATACCACAAAGGAAGTTATTGATTATATGTTGGCTCAGGGAGAAAAAGCAGGCTTGATTTCTGTTCATCTTTACCGTCCCTTCTCCCCGAAATACTTCTTTAATGTCTACCCGAAATCAGTTAAAAAAATTACTGTGCTCGACAGGACCAAAGAGCCCGGTTCACCCGGAGAACCTCTTTATCTTGATATTAAGGATATGTTCTACGATAGGGCTGAAAGACCTGAAATTATAGGCGGCCGTTACGGATTAAGCTCAAAGGATACAACCCCGAGCCAGATCCTTTCTGTTTTCGAGAACATGAAACTTAAGGAACCAAAGAACCTGTTCACAGTGGGTATTGTAGATGATGTTACATTCACCTCACTGCCTGTGCTTCCTGAAATCAGCGTTGCACTTCCCGGAACTTATTCGGCTAAATTCTATGGACTTGGCTCAGATGGTACCGTAGGTGCAAACAAAAACTCAATCAAGATAATTGGTGAGACAACTGATAAATACTGCCAGGCTTATTTTGCATATGACTCAAAAAAATCAGGAGGTATCACAACGTCACATCTGCGTTTCGGCGATAAACCAATCCGTTCGCCGTATCTTGTTAATACTCCCGACTTTGTTGCATGTCATGTACCTTCATATCTCGATAAATATGATATGCTGAAAGGCCTGAAGAAGAACGGGACCTTCCTGCTAAATTCAATCTGGGATGGAGAGGAGACCAAAGAACGCCTTCCTGATCATATGAAGAAATATATGGCGGAGAACAGCATTAACTTTTATATGATCAATGCAACAGCCATAGCTGAGGAGCTTGGCCTGGGTTCAAGGACGAATACTATCATGCAGGCTGCCTTCTTTAAGGTTGCCAATGTGATCCCCTATGAAAAAGCCGAATCTGAAATGAAGAAGTTCATTTACAAGAGCTACGGAAGGAAGGGTGAAGAAGTCGTCAATATGAACTATGCTGCAGTTGATAAAGGAAGTAATGTCACCAGGGTTGAAATACCAGCAGAGTGGGCCAAAATAGAGGTGAAGATAGCAAAGGATACCCGCAACATCCCTGAATTTATCCGTGAAATAATGGAACCCGTAAATGCAATGAAAGGTGATGATCTGCCGGTAAGTGCATTCGTTGGAAGGGAAGATGGAACATTTCCATCGGGTACATCCGCTTATGAAAAACGCGGGATCGCAGTTAATGTGCCCGAATGGCAGCCTGAAAATTGTATCCAGTGCAACCAGTGCTCATATGTTTGTCCCCATGCATCAATCCGTCCTTTCCTTTTGACTGAAGAGGAACTGGCAAATGCTCCTGAAGAAACGAAAACCATTCAGGGAATACCGGGCGAACTCAAAAAATACAAATTCAAAATACAGGTAAGCGTTCTTGACTGCACAGGATGCGGCAACTGCGCTGATGTTTGTCCCTCAAAGATCAAGGCACTGATAATGAAGCCTCTCGAGAGTCAGCTTGTTGAAGTTGACCGCTGGACATACATGCATGAAAAGGTTGGTTACAAGGACACCGTTGTCGATAAGTTTGTTAACGTTAAAAACAGCCAGTTCGCCCAGCCTCTGTTTGAGTTCTCAGGTGCATGTGCCGGATGCGGCGAGACACCTTATCTCAAGGCAATTACCCAGCTTTTTGGTGATCGTATGATTGCTTCAAACGCAACCGGATGCTCATCAATCTACAGCGGATCGGCCCCGTCAATGCCATATACACACAATAAAATGGGTCGCGGACCGGCCTGGGCAAACTCACTTTTTGAGGATAATGCCGAATTTGGTTTTGGATTATCACTTGGAGCAAACAAGCTCAGGGATCGTATTGCAATGCGGATGAATGACGCAATTACAAGCGGATCGGTCAGTGAATCTACGAAAGCTGCTTTTGAGGAATGGCTGAAGGAAAAGGACCATGCAGAAGCTTCAAGGGTTGCATCAGCCAATGTCATCGAAGCTTGCAGCAAAGAGAAAACAGACGTCAATGAAGAGATCCTGGGTCTCAGGCAATACCTTATAAAGAAATCACACTGGATAATCGGCGGCGACGGATGGGCTTATGATATTGGCTATGGTGGACTCGACCATGTTCTTGCATCGGGAGAGGATATCAATGTTATTGTTCTTGATACGGAAGTATATTCAAACACAGGGGGACAGGCATCCAAATCGACTCCTGCCGGTGCCGTGGCCAAATTCGCCGCGTCCGGAAAGAAGATCCGCAAAAAGGATCTCGGCATGATGGCAATGAGCTATGGTTATGTGTATGTTGCCCAGGTTTCAATGGGTTCGAGCAATGCCCAATACCTGAAAGCCATCAAGGAAGCCGAAGCATACCCTGGCCCTTCACTGATAATAGCATATTCACCCTGTATAAATCACGGCCTCAGGGATGGTATGGGAAAAACACAGGCTCAGATGAAATTTGCCGTTGAGTCGGGGTACTGGCATCTTTACCGCAATAATCCTCTTCTGGAGAAGGAAGGCAAGAATCCGTTCATACTTGATTCCAAGGAACCTGACTGGACCAAATTCCAGGAATTCCTGAAATCGGAGGTACGCTATACATCCCTTGCCAAATCGTTTCCTGAACAGGCAGAATTACTTTTCAGGGCCGCAGAGGAGAATGCTAAATGGAGGTATAAGTCTTACCAGAGGTTGGCGGCGATGGTTTATGAGCCTCAAACTAAATAACTATCTGAAACCGGAACTGAAGGTATCCCGAAAGGGATGCCTTCTTTTTTGGGATCAAAGGAATGGGCAGAATACTCGGCATCGACTTCGGGACAAAAAGAATCGGACTGGCAGTTACTGATCCGCTTCAAATCTTTGCCTCACCATTGAAGAGTGTCAAAAACCATGAATTTGAAAGCTTCATACAGGATTATGTAAAGACTGTATCGATTGATGAATTTGTTATTGGATATCCCGTGACGTTGAACAATCAGCCAAGCAAATCTGTTGAATATATCGATCCGTTTATTAAGAAATTAAAGCGATTATTCCCGGAGATACCGGTTAACAAGGTTGATGAAAGGTTCACATCAGGAATGGCGCTTAAAACAATGATTGATGGAGGGGTTAAAAAGAAAAACAGAAGGGATAAATCGATGGTTGATAAGATCAGTGCAGCAATAATACTTCAGTCGTTCCTTGAGAAAAGGCACCAGGCACCAGGCGCCGGGACGTCAGGATCTGATTGATTTTGCCCTGAGCCCTGAGCTTTGACCACATTATAATAATACAAGTCAACTATATATGGTATACCCTATAGTTATTTATGGACATCCGGTATTGAGAAAGGTAGCGGAAGATATTGACAGGGATTACCCTGGCCTTGAGCAGGTGATCGCTGACCTTTTTGAAACATTGTACAGATCAGAAGGATTGGGACTTGCTGCACCCCAGATTGGCAAATCTATCAGGATATTTGTTATTGACGGAAAGCCCATTGGTGATGATGAGCCGGAACTTGCCGATTTCAGGAGGGTTTTCATAAATGCGCATATAACGGAGAAATACGGGGATCCCGAACTGATGACCGAGGGCTGCCTGAGTATCCCGAATCTCAGGGAAGAAGTCAGCCGCGATTCTCATATAAGGATAACCTACTATGACGAAAACTGGCAATTACATAATGAGGAATTTGACGGCTACAAGGCAAGGATAATACAGCATGAATATGATCACCTCGATGGTATACTCTTCACCGACAAGGTTAGCCCGTTAAGAAAAAGACTTCTCCGGGGTAAACTGAACGCAATAAGCAAGGGGAAGTTTGAAGCCGATTATAAAACTGTACTACCGGGACAGAAGATTTACTCCAAACTCTAGTTCACTCCAAACTTTTTCCTATCTTTATTCTTTATAGTCTCATCGCTGCGACTGTGCTGAATAAGGAATTACCTTTTCTAAGGATTGGCCTTCCAATCTGCATTGGAATTATAGCAGGCCGGTATTTAAATCCGGGCATCTTTTTCCTTGCTGTCTCTATTTTTGTCATTATCACCGGATTCGTAACAAGTCTTTTATACAACAAAGGTCCTGTCAACCAATTATTCGGATTACCAATGACATTCGCCCTTTTCATTTGCGGCCTGGTGCTTTATGAAAATGAAAAGAGGCAGTTATCCAATCTGGGGACAGGAAGAGCGGAATATATTTGCTCTGTTTCGGAATATCCTGAGGAAAAGGAAAACAGCTTCAGGACCACCGTAAAGCTTTTTTCAGTAATAAACGGCAATGAACCAACCCCGCTGAAAGGATCAATGATGATCTATTTCCGGAAGGATCCGTTGATCACCACATTCCTGCCCGGAGATTTTCTCAGGATCAGTTGTAAACCAATGCCGGTAGAGAACAGGGATAATCCATATGAGTTTGATTACCGGTTCTACATGGAAAACCATGGTATTAAATATTACAGCATAGCCGGTGAGGATGATGTTGCCTTTCATTCCCGGCCAGACCGGAGAAAACTGAAGCAGCGGGCTTTAATGATCAGGGAAAGGATAATCGGGATGTACCGGGAAAGAGGGATCACTGATGACCGGATCGGGCTTGTGGCAGCAATTACACTGGGGCAGAAAAATCTGCTCGATCCTGAACAGAAACAGATTTTTATTAAAGCCGGAATTATGCATATTATGGCAGTTTCAGGATTGCATGCAGTAATTCTTAGCATGTTCATATTCAGCATTCTTTCCTTCATGAGAGGGAAATTCAATATTCTCAGGATTGTGATCACCGTTCTGCTGCTATGGTGCTTTGCCTTTGTGACCGGACTAACCCCGTCAGTGTTAAGGGCAACATTAATGTTCACATTCCTGCAGGCCGGCAAACTTATGAAAAGGAATGTCAACAGCATTAACTCTGTGCTCGCATCTGCAGTAGTACTTATGATTATCCGTCCCTCCGTCCTGTTCGATGCCGGCTTCCTCCTCTCGTATTCAGCGGTAATCTTCATAATTTGTTTTTACCGCGATTTATATCTTCAGATAAACTTCAGGAGATGGGCAGGCGATAAGATATGGCAGTCAGCGGCAGTGACTATCCTGGCACAGGCAGGGACACTCCCGCTGACAATTTCACTATTCAACAGGTTTCCTACCTGGTTCATTTTTACGAATATAATAATAGTGCCGTTGTCATCCCTGTTAATAATTGTTGGTTGTCTTGTACCGCTGACTTATCCGCTGAAGTTTATCTCTCATCCGCTTGCCCTGATTATGAATCATCTGACAGGTATGACGGAGACGCTTACAGAGAGAGCAGCATCCCTACCCTTTTCAACTATTGAAAATATAGGTATGGTACCAATTGAAACGGAACTCCTCTTTTCTTTCATATTTCTTTTCATACTATCCGCCCTGAACAGTAAATCCTTTCCCATGCGAACTCCTCTTATTGCATTATTACTATTAGTATCGGCAGGAACTGTAAGGAGTATTTCCGACCGGACTTCCGGTGAACTTATTGTATACAACGGAATCGGTACCTCTCCGGTCGGGATCCGTACAGGCAGGATCATGAATCTTTATTCGGATTCTGATACGATAATGCCTGAGGTGGCAAGACATTGTTTTACAAGAGGGTTAAAGATAAACCAGCTAAGAACTGAGTCACAGATTCATCTGCTGGAAATATGCAGCAAGAGAATACTAATATGCAATAAGCTGACGAACAATGTTTTACAAAATGTCAAACCGGATATGATCATCCTGAAAGGAAAGTACCCGTCAATTCCGAAGGAGATCGGGTTTGATGGTAAGGTCGAAGCGGTAATAATAGGAGCAGATGCAGTATTATATGACAGGATTAATTTAGAAATAACCAGACTTAAACCCGATTCAATTCATTTTGTAAGGAGTTCAGGGGCTTTCAGGAGAAGGTTATGATTTCCAGTAAGGGGCTAACTTTGCGTGCTTTGCGCCTTCTTAGCGTGCTTTACGGTTAATAAAGACTTTTTCAACAACCCCTTACATGATAACCAGAAGATTATGGGCTAAAGCCCTTTCCCTTTTGCTTTGTTAAACCCCAGCCTTAAGGCTGGGGTTAATTGAAAACCAAAATATTATGGACTTTAGTCCTGACAAGTTACAATAAATAAACCCTGAAAAACTTGAGTATTATCCTATTTATGTCTTATTTTGCCTTGTTTTTTATCAGGATTCTATGAGAATAATTATCGCCGGTGCAGGTGAAGTGGGTACCCATCTTGCCAAAATGCTTTCGAATGAGAATCATGAAATAATACTTATCGACACCGAGGAAGAGAGGCTTAAGCCTGTCGATTCAACGATGGATGTTCTTACTTATGTAGGTTCCGCAACTTCAATGAATATTCTTCAGGAGGTGCTTCAGAAAAAGACTGACCTGTTTATTGCCGTTACTCACTGGGAAGATACCAATATCACCTCATCCATTCTTGCCAAAAGACTTGGAGCGATAAAGACGATTGCACGGATTGACAACCTTGATTACCTTGAACATTCAACCCTTGAGTTTTTCAAATCGCTCGGCATTGATTCCCTGATTTATCCCGAGCTGATTGCAGCCCGCGAGGTTCTCAGCCTGCTTCATGAAACAGGGACAACTGAGTTTATGGAATTTTGCGGAGGCAAGCTTGCGATGTATGTTCAGAAGCTTGATGAAAAAGCTCCGATTATTGACAAGACGCTTCAGGAAATTTCAATTACCCGAAGTACCGATAAATACCGGGCTGTCGCCATAAAGCGTGATGAAAAAACCATTATACCCAGGGGTAATGAATATTTCCGGGTGGGGGATCTTGTATTCGTCATTTCCACCAGTGAAGGTATTGATGACATGATGGTAACATCTGGCAAGGAAAACTTTGAAGCCAAGAGCATTATGATCCTTGGCGGAAGCAGGATAGGAAAACATGTCGCCCTGTACATGCAAAAAACAAGTCAGGTAAAACTGATCGATTCCGATCCGGCAAAATGTGAAGCACTTTCAGATATACTTGAAGACACGCTTATAATAAATGGGGACTGCCGGGATGCGGAACTTCTGGAACAGGAAGGAATAGGACAGATGGATGCATTTGTTGCAGTGACGGGCAATTCCGAAACGAATGTCCTTTCGTGCCTTCTTGCCAAGAAGCTTGGGGTCAGAAAGACGATAGCGGAGGTCGAGAACATGGAATATATCAATCTGGCTGGAAATATCGGAATCGACACCATTATCAATAAGAAGATATCGGCAGCCAGCAGGATATTCCGTCATACAACAAATCCCAATGTCACCCAGGTGAAATATATGACAGGAACGGAAGCCGAAGTAATTGAATTCAATGTTCCTGAAAACGCTAAAATTACAAAGGGGACCCTGAGGAGTATTGATTTTCCAAAGAACTCCATAGTTGGCGGAGGCACCAGGGACGGGGTACCGTTTATTGCGACCGGTGATACTATCATTAAACCGAACGATAAAGTCGTTGTTTTCACGTTGCCTTCAGCCTACGATAAGCTGTCCAAATTTTTCACCTGATCACTTATGATCAACATCAGGATTATTGCCAGGGTTTTCAGCCAGGTTCTGATAATTGAGGGGATTTTTATGCTGATTGCAGCAGGGGTCTCCCGGATATATGGTGAACAGGCTGCAAGTTCCTTTCTTTATTCGGCTATAATAACTTTATTGACAGGAATCCTTGTTTTCACACCGCTGCGCCATGCGGAAAAGGTGTACGGAACAAGGGAAGGATATGTTATTATTACCTTCACCTGGCTTTTGTTCAGCGCATTTGGCTCCCTTCCGTATTTATTCAGTTCATCAGCCGGCAGCTTTACCGATGCATTTTTTGAATCAATTTCCGGTTTTACAACAACCGGAGCCACAATTTTTACTGATATTGAATCTCTTCCGAAAGGGATACTTTTCTGGAGAAGCCTTACTCAATGGCTTGGCGGCATCGCAATAATAACTCTTTCATTTTATGTCCTGCCTGTTATCCGGAGCCTTAATATCCAGCTTACCACTACCGAATTTTCAGGTCAGATGACTGACAAGATCCATCCAAGGGTAATTGAGACAACCAAACGACTTATTTCAATCTACTTTATTCTGACAATTACCGAAGCATTACTTCTTTTAATCGGAAGAATGCCGCTGTTTGATGCAATATGTCATTCCCTTTCAACTTTATCGACCGGAGGATTTTCGACGCGCAATTATGGGATAGCAGCATTTCCCTCTCCATTCATCAGGGCAGTTATTACGATTTTCATGTTCCTTGCAGGCACCAACCTTGCAATCATTTATTTCGCAATCAAGGGGAATTTCAGAAAGATTGTAAGGAACAATGAATTCGTTTTGTACACAATTCTTGCTGCCGGCTTTTCCATTATAATTGCAATCCTGCTCACTTATATCCCGGGAGTAACAGTTTCAGGGGCGTTATCGGATGGATTCTTCAATGCCATATCAATATTATCAACAACAGGATTCTATACTTCAAACTTCAGTCAATGGGGCAACCTGGCGGTTTTGATCATTTTCATCCTTATGTTTCCGGGCGGCATGGCAGGCTCAGCAAGCGGAGGAATCAAGATAATAAGGCTCATGATAGTCACAAAAAATGCTCGTAATGAGTCAAAACGGCTGATCCATCCCCATGCATACCTGCCTGTAAGGATCGATAAGAAGAGAGTTCCGCAGAACATTGTTTACAATCTTCTTATATTCATCATACTGTATTTTTTTACTCTGTGTGCCGGAACACTTTTAATCTCATTTCTCGACTATGATGTTATCACATCTTTCAGTACAACGGCTTCAATGCTTGGGAATATTGGTCCGGGGCTGGGCACTTTCGGTCCGTTTACAACTTATTCAGCCATGCCTTCCACAGGCAAATGGCTATTGTGTGGGCTGATGTTGCTGGGACGGCTTGAACTCCTGACCGTTATAGTCTTGTTTACAAGGAGTTTCTATAAAAAGTAGTGTTATGTTAAATCATAATTCAAGAATCCCCAAACCTTGTCTGACAATATCAGGTTCCTCCGAAGTGCAGTCAACAATTGTCGAGGCCTCATTCCTTCCATATCCTCCGTTAATTACAATATCTGCAAAGTCGCGGTACTTCTCATAAATCAGTTCTGGATCGGTAGTATACTCGATCACCTCATCAGGGTCGTGAATCGAGGTTGTAATAATTGGCCGGCCAAGTTCCCTGACAAGTTCCATCACAATATTATTGTCGGGGATCCGTATTCCCACGGTCTTCTTTTTATTCTTGAACAATTTCGGGATCTGTTTATTGGCTTCCACTATGAATGTGAATGGCCCCGGAAGATTCCTTTTCAGAAGTTTAAACAATGAATTATCCCTTATCACTGTATATTCGGAGAGCTGACTCATATCATGAAATATAAGGGACATGTCGGGATTATCCGGATTCATTCCTTTCAGCCGGGCTATCTTTTCGATCGATTTATTTGCCTTGATATCGCAACCGATGGCATAAACCGTATCGGTTGGGTAAATAACAATACCTCCTTCCTCAAGGACATCAACCACCTTTCTTATGCGGTCATGGTTTGGATTTTCCGGATAGATTTTAAGGAGCATTTTATAGGGATTAGCTCACTTTAGGCACTAAAAAAAAGGGTAAGCTACTTATATCGCACCGCTACAACTGCCTACCCTTGCTACCTTCCGATCCTGGGGGAGTTCAGCAGGAGCTGGTCGTATAAGACTTACCCCTGACAAAAGTACGGTATTTTAATATGACGACAAAATAATAATTCCAAAACAGCAAAGCCGCTCTATTCTGTTTTTACACTATATTTGTTGTCAGACGATCAATTTAACATCAAACTTATTATTTACAGCTATGGAACAAAAAGCGAATGTCTGGAAATCAAATCTGACCAACGGCCTGATCCTTGGGCTGATAGGCATAGTTTACACACTTGTAATCTATTTTCTGGATCTTACTGTTAACAAAGTCCAGGGATATGTGTTCCTTCTTATCCTGGTAGTGGCGCTGTATTTTCTTGTTAAATCATACCGCGATAATTACCTGTATGGATATATGACATACGGCCAGGCAGTCGGAGCCGGCGTCGTGATTTTCCTTTATTACTCGATAATTATTGCGATCTTCACTTATATTCTTTATGCAATTATTGATCCGGGACTAATTGATAAACAGCTTGCTGCTGCCGAAGAGCTGATGGCAAAAAGAGGACTGCCACAGGAAGCGATGGATGCCGGCCTGAAAGTTCAGGAAAAAATGATGAAACCTGGAATAATGGCGCCTGTGAGCATAATCGGAAATATGTTGTATGGAGTTATAATGTCACTGATCGTGGCGATTTTTGCCAAAAAAGAAGGCAATCCCCTGATTGACACTCCTGAGGTCAAATAATTCTGATCAGATGGATCTCTCTGTTGTTGTACCGGTTTACAATGAAGAAGAGTCTCTCATTGACCTTGCCGGCTGGATAGAGAAAGTCTGCCTTGCCGGCAAACTTGAATTTGAGATTATATTCATTGATGACGGAAGTTCTGACTCATCATGGAGTGTTATAACTGAACTTTCGAAAAAAAACAGGTCAATAAAAGGGTTAAGATTCAGAAGAAATTATGGAAAAGCAGCAGCACTCCATTCCGGATTTGAAGTGGCTGAGGGAGATGTTGTAATTACGATGGATTCCGATCTGCAGGATAGTCCCGATGAAATACCGGACCTCGTAAAAATGATTAATGAGGGAGGATATGATCTGGTTTCCGGATGGAAAAAGAAGCGATTCGATCCTTTTGTGAAACGCTTCACAAGCCGGATTTACAACGGTACTGCCCGTTTATTCTCCGGTATAAAACTGCACGATTTTAATTGCGGACTTAAGGCTTACCGGAAAGAAGTGGTTAAGGGCATTGAGGTTTATGGCGAAATGCACCGTTACATTCCGATGCTTGCAAAAAAGGCAGGCTTCAGCAATATTAGTGAAAAAATAGTTGAGCACCGGCCGCGGGAATACGGCAGTTCAAAATACGGAGTGAACAGGTTTATGAATGGGTATCTTGATTTGCTGACAATCGGATTTATTACAAGGTTCGGAAAGAACCCGATGCATCTTTTTGGTTCGATTGGAACACTGATGTTCCTGATGGGATTTATAATGGCAGGGTACCTCGGTATCAGAAAAATTGTATT
>DAIUKI010000028.1:0-13987 GCA_036848255.1 Bacteroidales bacterium
TATAAATAGCAAATTAAGCACGGATCACAGATCCGCGCTAGCGGTAGGGGTTGGGGGCATTATAAGTCCGCTTCGTTCGAGGAATGCATCCATCGAAGGTTCCCTTCCCCTGAAATTAATATACAGGTTCATTGGTTTATCCGATTCTCCCTTTTCAAGTATGTTCCTTCTGAACGATTCGGCCACCTCCGGGTTGAAAATCCCTGATTCCCTGAAGAACCGGAATGCATCAGCATCAAGTACCTCCGCCCATTTATATCCGTAGTACCCGGCGGCATACCCGCCTCCGAACAAATGCGTAAATGAACAGCTCATATTCAGGGATTCATAAACCGGAAAGAGTTCTGTCCTCACCATTGCCATAGATTCAAAATCATTTACATCACCTCCGAACGCTTCTGTGATAGTATGCCATGCCATGTCAAGCATGGAAAATCCGAGCTGACGGTTGCAGGCATAACCTTCATTGAAAGTACCCGCATCTTTTATCTTTTTAATTATATCAAGAGGGATCTTTTCTCCTGTCCTGTAATGAACTGCCCATGTGTCGAGCCACTCCTTCTCAAATGCCCAGTTTTCCATTATTTGTGACGGCAATTCTACAAAATCCCGGGCAACATTCGTCCCTGAAAGTCCTTCATAATTGCAATTCGACAGCATTCCGTGAAGGGCATGACCGAATTCATGGAGGAAGGTTGTAAGCTCATTGAATGTCAGCAGGGAAGGATTTGACAATGTGGGCCGGGAAAAATTTGAGACTATTGATATTAATGGTATTATTCTTTTCTCCTCTTCAAATTTCTGTTCCCTGAAGCTTGTCATCCAGGCCCCTCCGTTTTTACCCTCCCGTGGATGCAAATCAAGATAAAGTATCGAGGCAACAGAATCATCCCTGTCATAAACTTCATAAGCCAGGACCTCCGTATTATAAACCGTAATTTGATCATTTCTGTAAAACCTGAGACCATAAAGCCGCGAAGCAAGACCGAAAATGGCCTCTCTTACGGTGTCGAGTGAAAAATAGGGCTTAAGTGTTTCATCGTCAATATCATATCTGGCTTTCTTGAGTTTTTCGGAATAAAATGCCCAGTCCCAGCGTTCAATCCTGCCATTGTGACCAAGCCCTGAGGCGAATTCGGCAATTGTATCAAAATCGCGTCTGGCAGCATTGTGGGAGGCTGTATACAGCTCTTCAAGAAATGATCTGACTTTTCCGGGATCCTCTGCCATCCGGTCACCTAGAACCATTTCAGCATAATTCGCGAAACCGAGAAGTTTTGCCGTTTCAAGGCGGAGGTTCACTATTCTTGAAACCAGCGATCTGTTGTCCTTTTCATTGTTGTTGAAAGCCCGCGAACTGTATGCATTAAGCATTTTCTGGCGCAGTTCCCTCTTTTCTGAATATTGCATGAAAGGAACATAGCTCGGGTAATTTAGTGTGAACACCCAGCCTTCCTTTTTCCGCTTTTTTGCCTCCATTGAAGCCATTTCGGCTATGTCACCAGGTAATCCGGCAAGGTCATCATGTTCGGTGATATGCAATTCGAAAGAGTTCGTCTCGTCAAGGACATTCTCCTCGAACTTAAGCGTCAGTTTTGAAAGTTCCTCCGATATTTCCCTGAACCTAATTTTCTCCTTTTCGTTCAGCCCGGCGCCTCCCAACATGAAACTCCTGTACTTTTTCTTCGTCAGCATCTGCTGCTCTTTACTGAGCCCAGCAGAATATACCGAATCATATACTGCCCTGATCCTGGAGAAAAGCTTTTCATTAAGGGTAACATCATTGGAGAACCTTGCCAGTAGTGGTGAAATCTCCTGGGCAGCTGCCTGAAGCTCCCCTGTTGTTTCAGCGCTGTTCAGATTGAACAGGATAGCAGATAACCTGCCAAGCTTTTCACCGCACCGGTCGAGTGCGGCAACACTGTTTTTGAATGTCGGCAAGTCAGTATTTTCTGCAATATTGCTTATTTCTTGTGAGGCTGATAATATAGCTTCTTCGGCGGCAGGCTTAAAATGTTCTGTCCTGATAAGGTTAAATGGCGGGGTTCCGAAGGGAGTACCCCATTGCTGCAGTAATGGATTTAACATATGTACAGAATTGGTACCGGCTAGTCGTCAAGCTCTTCCTCATGCTCCCCATTGCCCTTAGCGCCGGCGTATTTTGCAGGATAAGGTGCATTGCCCTTTTCTGCAAACCACAGTATCCTGTTAAGAAGATCATCGTTGCCAGAGTCGACCTTGTCAAATTCAGGAAGCATACTTTTTTTTGCAAAATGCAATGCTCTACCTTTCAGTGTGTTGAGCTGTGGATTCATTTCGTTAATCGGGATATTCGAGGGTAGTGCAATATATGGGGTTTTGTCGGGAACCGATGTAAAACAATCAAACATCGGGTTTGCTATTGCATCCTGGATATTCATCGGCGGCATGCCAAGAATCTGTTCAATTGTCCTTATCATTGAAGGTTGTGTATAAAAAGTGCTGATGGTCTTTTTTATTCTTGAATATGGGCTTATTACCAGAGCGACTGTCCTGTAGGCTGAAACATGATCCCATCCTCCCTGAGAGTCATCTTCCATAACAAATATTACTGTATTTTCCCAAAAGCGGCTTTTACTGAAGGCTTCGACTATCTTTCCAAGAGCAGCATCATTGTCTGCGACCATTGCTCTTGGTGTTGGATAACCTGGTCTTACTCCTGCAGTGTGGTCATTCGGCAATGCAACAATCATGAGCTCCGGAAGATTGTCACCCGGCATGGACTCGTATTCTTTCAATTCCTTTATCAGAATATCAGCCCTCATGGAATCAGTGAATTCATGATTGCCATAGGATGGATATGTCTGAGAAAGAATGGCTTTAACAGGTTCAATTGTAGTATAGTTTAAGAATTCAACCTTTTCTCCGTTTTTGTACTTATTATAAATATCGGTCCAACCCAGCCTTCCGGCAACAATCGGGATTGAAGCTTCCCCATATATCCTTACTGATTTATGCAATGCTAAGGCATTATCCCAAAGGAAACCGGTTGGAGCATATGCCAGGGCATCATAAAGTACGTGAGTGTAGCTTCTCAGCCAGGCTCTCATGTTCTTTTCAATATAATCGGTCACAATCGAAGCATCAGTCCACATATGGCCATCAGCTGAGCATTTTCCTGATGCATGGAAATTATCGAGGAGCATGAATTCCTCACTAAGCTTGTGGGTGTTTGGGGTGATGTTGGCACCATATGTGCAAATTGCAGGATCTCCTTTACCCTGCGGCATGTCACCGAGGATCTGGTCGTATGTCCGGTTCTCTTTGATGATATACAAAACATGTTTGAATACAGAGGGTTCTCCGATCCTGTCGGGAACAGGCTTTGGTTTAACTCCTGCCCTGGGCATCTCCCTGGCCAGGGTGGCCCTTGAAAGATCGTTAAGCGCTATTACGGTATCAGTGTATGACTTCAGCGTCCGTGAGTCAGGGACCGTGATCACTGATACTGATGCAAGCATATTGTGAGAGTTGTAGATAAGGTTTTTTGATGTTGAATAATTAAGTGCCAGTCTCGCTCCGGATGCTTCGAGATTTGCAATATACATTTTGCCTGCAGGTGTCTTGCATATTCCGGAGGGATAAGCTCCTGTAGGGATAAATCCTGTTATAATGCTGGTGTTTCCGGTTCCCCTTCTTGCAGCTCTTTTCGACAATCTTATAACGGCAATTGCATTGTCCATTCCATTTGCCACATAGAGAGTTCTTTCATCGTTGGAGAGGCATAATCCATTCGGTGAATCACCAAAATACGGATTGATCTCAGGCTGTAACCTTACGCTGATTGTCTCGGTGATCTCGTCAATCAGGGTGTTTATGACTGTGACATTGTCGCTGTTTGAATTTGTCAGATAAACATAACCGCCCTGCCTGTCGCTAGTTATTTCATTCGGATGCAACCCGACAATCAGTTCCTTTATTTTTACTCCTGTTTTCGGATCAATGATCGTAACGGATCCTTCGCGTGTGCTTCCGCCTGCTTTATTATTGACCCTTGCCTTTCCCCATGGAATTCCTGCTACGTCAGGATCAGCCGGTAATGGTTCCCTTCCGGCCCAGTTCGTTACATACAGCTTGCCTGCAGCCATTGTCAGTCCGTATGGAGCAACACCGGGATCGGTAATCCAGACGGTATCTCCTGTAATCAGATCCTGTTTTATCACTTTGTTGTTTCCGTTAAGGACCACATACAGATATTCATGATTAGATTCGGTTGTTATCAGAAGTTCATTTGGAATTGCCACTTCGGCCGGCGGAACAGCTTTGTACTCGATCAGCCGTCCGAATTCAGCCTTTGTCCCATCCCATTTGGCAGAGGCAACAAATGACCTGTTATTAATTCCGATAACGCTCCAGTAAACTTCAGGAGTGCCATTATTGTCGTGCCACCTTATTCCGGAGTAAGTATTCGATCCGCCTCTGAGATCAGGGTGATAAGTGTTCCTGAGTATAAACTTCACGGTGTCAGCCAGTGTGCTGATAAACACTATACTGGTTCTTTCTTCCACTGCGATCCATTTCCTGTCGGGAGATAAAGCAACATCGAGAGCGTGATTCTCGAGGGAAGCATCTCCGAAAAATATCTGGTCGCCGGCAGAATGAACAAATCTGTTATAGGGGAGCTGAACCCGTGCCAGTTCAGATCCCACTTCAGTTTCCTGTGTCACCTGTGAACCTGCCTGCAAAAACAAGCATAAAAGCACCAATGTCAGGAAATACCTCATTATCTTTTTATTCTTTAGAAGGGAAGGTCGCTTAATTCATCGATCTCCGGGGGTGCATCCTCAAGAGCGCTGTTTGGCGGATTATTCTGGCTCCTTCCCGGTTCAGAGGTTTTTTCTATTTTCCAGGCATCAAGATTGGTAAAGTAATTGATCTTTCCATCGCGCTCCCACTTGTTGCCTTTCAGATTGAACCATATCTTCACTTCCTCATTCAGGAATGATTCATTTATTAGGTCACATTTGTCCTGGATCAGCTGGAATTTTATGTAATCGATAAAAACAGCAGCACCTCCGGATTCCTTTTTCTCAATAACAAATTCGCGTTTTTTGAATTTGTCGCTTACCTGATTTACGGGAAAAATTTCAATTACCCTGCCGGTGATTTCGAAAGCCATATTATTCTTCGTTTACAGTTATTTTTTCAATTTTGTCACCCTGTCTGATCTTATCAATGATATCAAGTCCTTCAATAACTTTTCCGAAACATGTATGCTGACCGTCAAGGTGTTTTGTATTTGTTCTGCCGTGACATATAAAAAACTGGGAACCGCCCGTGTTTCGTCCAGCATGCGCCATCGAAAGGACTCCTTTGTCATGATACTGGTTCCCGCCCGAAAGCTCGCATTTGATCTTGTATCCGGGACCACCTGTGCCGACACGAGGATCGCTCATATCCCTGGAATAGGGACATCCTCCCTGAATGACAAAATCGGGAATGACCCTGTGAAATGCCAGTCCGTCATAATATCCCTCTCCGGCAAGCTTCACGAAATTTTCCACCGTTCCGGGTGCATCCTTCTCATAGAAGCTGACCTTCATTATCCCCTTTGGGGTATGGATTTCTGCAATTCTCATATTATTCAACAATCTCAAGAAGTTCAACTTCAAAAATAAGGGTGGAAAATGGCTTGATCACTTCACCTGCCTGGCTTGAACCATAACCCAGGTCTTGCGGAATGTATAATTTGAACTTTGAACCGACAGGCATAAGCTGAAGAGCTTCTGTCCAGCCTGAAATTACTCCTGAAACAGGAAACACTGCAGGTTCGCCCGTCTTTACTGAGGAATCAAATTCGGCGCCGTCGATAAGAGTGCCGACGTAATGGACCTTGACGGTACTGCTCGAAGAAGGCTTCGAGCCTGTTCCCATCTTGATAACTTCGTATTGAAGACCGCTCGGAGTTACCTGAACACCGGACTTATCCTTGTTTTTTGAAAGAAATGCCTCATTTTCGTCAATATAATCCTTATAAAGAAGTTTGTCTTGTTCAGCCTGCTTTTCTGCCTGCACTGCCTGTCGTTCGGTAACAAATGACATGATAAAACCCCTGGCAATCTCGTCGGACATTTCCGGCTTTCCGTTTTCCCCATCCAGCATTGCTTTTGCTACAATCCTTGCGTTCAGCTTAAGAGAGTCAGCCTGGAGTGCATTATAATTAACGATCCCGAATGCATAGGAAAGCGAATCTTCCCTGGTTTTCATTTTTGCATTTGATACTGACTGCTTTGCGCAGGAGCCAAGCATGATGGTAACAGCAATTGCCAGAACTAATGATCCTTTGATTTTCATTTGATATAAATTTAGATTTAAAAATTTCCGCAAAGATAACACTTTGACCTAAGGAAAAAAGGGCAAGATCATTATTTTTCAAATTTTAACGGCCCTTATTATCTGACGTTTTCCGGGTGGACCGGGAAGCAATGCAACATCAAATCCGGCTCTTTTCAGCGATCTCCTTACACTGCCTTTGGCTGAATATGTGACGAGTTTTCCATCCCTGACAGTCATTTCCGAAATTCTTTCAAAAACCTCATCGGTCCACATTTCCGGCTGTTTATCCGGACCGAAGGCATCAAAATAAATCAGGTCGAATTTCTCCCTTGTCTCATATTTTGCCAAATCACATTCTGTTTTGTTCAGTGTGAAAAAATCTGTGATGTTTTCTATGCTGTTCCACTGAGCTTCATGTATCTTATCCAAAAGATACCCATATTCGATAGGGAAGAAATCCTTATAATTCAATTTATCAGTTACTGATCCTGAAAGCGGATATTTTTCGATGGCTGTATAAAATATTTTCTTTTTGTGAGCAGAAGCTTCGATAGCGGTCAGGAAAGCATTTAATCCGGTGCCGAATCCGACTTCAAAAATATTCAGGGGATCAGCATTGCAGGTTTTTAGGCCGCACCCGATAAATATATGTTCAGATTCCTGAATCGCTCCGTGAACCGAGTGATAATGCTCCCCAAGTTCCGGGACAAATATAGTGTGGGAGCCATCTTCAGTTGTGACAATCCCGGTCTTTGTATTCCCTGACATGTTATTTCAGCAGCTCATGGTCGCAAAGAACTGCAATGGATTTATAGTATGCATTTTCCAGTTCATTAAGTATGTCTTCTGCCTTGAAAGATGTTTCAAGGTAAAGAAAATATTCCGTCAGTGAAATTTCACCTCCGGAAAGAGCCTTCTCAAGGTACAGGTTGTTCTTATTTGAGTCTATTATATCCCGTATCTCTGAAATACTCCTCCGCAGTGCTGTCATGTTTGCATATTCGCTCTGCACACGGGTTTTCAGCTCAAGGAGTTTCGCATCCCGTGCGGCAGCAAAATGATCGGCCATTGCATTTGCAGTTTTGATTCTTTTTGAATTCGACCATATAGGGATTGATAAACCTGCAACCGGCCCTGTGAATGTTTCACCCGGGACAATTTCTGATGCATATCCGGCCTGAAACTCAGGCAGATTCCCTGATTTGCTTAACCTTACTTCCTGCAGGCTGATCAGGTATTCTGATTCAGGCAGGAGGAATGAGGGATGAATCTGGCTCTTTTCGTTGATCAGCATTTCGGGCTCACGATCGGGAGTTACAGGATAATCAGCATTGGCCGGAGGTTCAATCTTATTTCCGCTCATATAGAAAAGCCTTTCTTTAAGTATTGAAATTTCAGTTTCTGCCCTCGATATATTCAGATTAAGGGAAGAAAACTCAAGCAATATCTTATTGTAGTCGAGGATCGTTGTTTCACCGGCATCAAGCATTTTTTTCCAGCCTGATTGTAGTCTGTCGTAGAGCATTTTTCTCTGGTTCAGTACACTAAGCGTCTTCTGGTTATAAATCAGGTCAAACAATAAAAGCTTTGCATTCAATAGAATATTCAGCCTTGCAAGATTGAACTCCTGTTCGGCAAGAATTATCTTTTCCTTGCTTAACTTGTTCTGAATAAGATACTTTGTTGGAAAAGAGAATGATTGAGTAACCGACCAGGTTTTTTTTGAACCTGTCCTTTCCGTCGTTTCAGGCATATAGCTGAAGCTTACCACCGGATCAGGAGGCGCAAGGCCGGTTCTGGTTTCGAATCTTCTGGCTTCAAGAAGCTTGCTGTATGCAATTATCTCAGGGTTATTTCCGTCAACCTGTTTTAAGAACAATGAGATCTCCTGGCTGTTAAGTGAAATGCAGGCACCAAACAGGATAACTATTAATGATATCTGTCTATTCATAATTTTTTGTTTTGAACTTGACTTCTCTTTTTTTCTGAAGGATATAGAACACTGTTGGTACAACAATGAGGTTAAGCAATGTTGAACTAAGCAGTCCTCCAAGAATTACTATTGCCATGGGGCTCTGGATCTCATTTCCCGGTTTGTCTCCTGCCGCGGCAAGTGGAATTAATGCAAGTGCTGCAGTGAGCGCTGTCATCAGAATTGGATTCAGCCTGTCGATTGAACCCGAAATGATCCTTTCTTTCAAGCTAATATCAGGTTCTTTGATATTGATGTACTTGCTGATCAATAAAATGCCGTTTCGTGTAGCAATCCCGAAGAGTGTGATGAATCCTATTATCGACGGAATGCTTATCACATTTGAAGTGAACTTGATGGCAAAGACACCCCCGATCAGGGCAAGGGGGAGATTCAGCAATATTATCCACGCAAGGGAGCTGTCGCGAAACTCCTGGTAAAGAATAATAAAGATTACCAGAAGAGCGGCAATGGAAGCCAGAATAAGACGCCGGGTCGCTGTCCCGGCACTTTCAAACTGGCCGCCATATTCAATATTATAATTTTCAGGAAGGACAACAGTTTCCTTAATTCTTTTTCTTATTTCATTGATAACAGTACCTACATCGCTGCCGGCGGTATTCACCGAAACCACAATCTTCCTTCTGACGTTTTCCCGGTTTATAGCATCAGGTCCGGATGATGATTCAATTTCGGCAACGAACGACAGGGGAACTTTTTTCCCGTCATATGTATCGATCATTGCCGACCTGATTCCCCCGACAGAACCCCTTGTCTCATTGTTGTATTTCAGAACCAGCGGGAAACGTTTTTCATCTTCATACACATCGGAGACCTTCTGCCCGTTAAGCGCATAAGAAACAAAGGAATTAAAATCATTTACAGGTATACCGAATCGTGAAAGCATCTCCCTTTTTGCTTTTATTTTAATCTGGGGCGTCTCCACCAGCTGTTCAACATTGAGGTCACCTATTCCATTGATATCGGAAATTTTTGTTTTAATATCATTTGCAATGCTGTAAAGGTTATTCAGATCATCCCCGAAAAGCTTGATGGCGATATTTGCCTTGGTGCCCGACAACATATTGTCGATGCGGTGCGTAATTGGTTGTCCTACCTCAATGCTGGTTCCCGGCAGAACCTTCAGCTTGCTCCTTATTTCCTCTAGAAAATCCTCCCTGCTTCTTCCATTAAGCTCAAACGGAACATCAAGTTCCGAAACGCTTTCACCAAAAGAATGTTCAGCAAGTTCGGCACGGCCTGTTTTCCGTGAAACTGACTTCACTTCGGGTATCCGGAGAAGAATTTCTTCTGCAAGTCTTCCTGTTTTTACTGATTCATCAAGTGATATGCCTGGCATCGATCCTATATTAACGGTCAATGCTCCCTCATTAAATGGTGGCAGGAAAGCTGATCCTGCGGTTGTCATCAGGATGATTGCGGCAACCAGCAGGAAACCGGTTAACCCGATTACCATGGCGTTTTTGCTCAGGGTGAAATCAAGAACCCGCCTGTAAAAACGGCTTAGATTCCGTTCTATCCATGTTCCGTTAACATTTTTAAGCAGTTTCCGTTCGTCAGTCAGAAGGTAGCTGCAAAGCACAGGTGTGATTGTAATTGCAACAATCAACGAAGCAAAAAGCGATACGATAAATGTAATTCCCAGCGGCTTAAGCATCCTTCCTTCAAGTCCTTCAAGAAGGAAGAGAGGTACAAAAGTTATAATTATTATGATTGTCGCATTTAGTATGGATGACCTCATTTCGGAGGAAGCCCTGAAGATTACCGGGGTCACATGTTCTTTTTCCCCGGGGACTTTCAATGCATTTTTCCTTAGCTGCTTGTATGTATTCTCGACATAAATGATGGCATCATCAACAAGCGAACCTATTGCAATGGCCATGCCTCCGAGGCTCATGGTATTGACAGTGTAGCCAAGGATCCTGAGTGTGATTACTGTAACCAGAAGAGAGAGAGGAATTGCCAGAAGCGAAATCAGGGTCGCTCGGTAATTCATAAGAAAAAAAAACAGGATAATTACTACAAAAAATCCACCCTCAATAAGAGCCTTTAATACATTGTAAACGGAGGTCTGAATAAATGAAGCCTGGTTATAAATATCTGTATGGAATATTACTGAGGGACCAATGTTTGAAGCGATTTCGCCCACTGCTTCATTAATTTTGCCGGCAAGTTTAACGGTATTTGCATCAGGCTGCTTGGTGACAGTTACCAAAACGGCATTCCGGCCCCTGTAGGAACCGGTTCCAATGGGAGGGGCCTTTCCTGTAACAACTACCGCAACATCGCTGATCTTGACCGGAATACCATCGACCATCTTAATAAGCGATCCGGCAATCTCATTAACACTGCTGGTCCTTGCAATGCCTCTGATTATATACTTGTTGCCGAACTCGTTTATAAATCCGCCCGAAGTATTTACATTCATATTCTCACATGTCGAAACAAGTTCATTCAGACTAATTCCCGCAAAACTCATTTTATAAGGATCTGCAAGTATCTGGTATTCTTTTGATTCCCCTCCAATTGTATTAACCTGAGCCACTCCCGGAATTGACAGTAAACGGGGTGTTACACTCCAGTCAGCCAGAGTTCTTAAATCCATCTGACTGACTGAATCGGATTCCATAGCAATTATCATCATTTCGCCCAGCAGGGAAGCCTGTGGGGCTATTACAGGTTGGTCAACACCTTCCGGAAGCATCTCCCTTACCTGGAAAAGACGTTCGGTGACTGTCTGACGGGCTTTGTAAATATCTGTTCCCCAATCAAATTCAACCCAGACAATCGAAAATCCCATTGAACTGTTTGATCTGACTCTCCTTATACCGGTTGATCCGTTAACAGTTGTCTCAATGGGAAATGAAACAAGCCGTTCAACCTCTTCCGGAGCCATTCCACGGGCTTCTGTCATTATTACAACCGTTGGAGCCGTGAGTTCGGGAAAAATGTCAATGTCGATCCTGGTGACAACAAAAGTACCAATGATCAGGATCAACAAAGCTCCGGCAAGGATCATCAACCGGTTCTTAAGCGAGAATGCAGTGATTTTATCAAGCATGATGATGACCGTTTAATGATTATGAGTATTACCCGATGGATTGCTGCTCATCAGAGATAACTTGATATTGTATGTCCCGGTTGCGACTATTACTTCATTTTCAGCCAGGCCATCTACAACCTCTGTCGATTCCCCGTTATTGGAACCGGGAGTGATATATCTTTTTACAAAATCACCATCTTCGTGTTCGACGAAAACATAAAGCTTTCCATACTCTTCCATAAGGGCGCTGTTTGGAACAACAAGTGCATTTTTTGTTTCCTTCCCGATAAGATATACATCAGCAAAAGTGCCCTCAATAAGCTCCCGATCAAAATTCATCTGAAAATAGACAGGTACATAAAATGAATTTTCCCCGGTACTCCTTCCAAAGGAGATCCTGCTGCCGTTCATTTCATCAGTTTTAAAGACTTTTTTGCTGTATCCAACAGTAAAATTGGCCTTTTCAATCGACGAAAGCTTTTCCAGATGGTCAGGGGAGACATCAGCTTTAAGAACCAGTTTATGCTCAATGACAATTGAAGCAAGTGGCTGACCTGTTGTAACCAATTGGCCTTCTGTCACAAAAACTTCCCTTACATAGCCATCGGCAGGTGATGAAATAATATTTCCTGAGCTTCCGAAAGTGGAATTGAGGTTATTGTACTCATTCAATATTTTATCATATTCATTTTTTGATTGAAGAAAGCTTTCCTGGGTTATTATCTTATCAGCCACAAATGATTTTGCCCTTTCATAATTTGCAGCTGCTTTTTCAAGATCTGCCTTGATCTGCATGAATCTAAGTTCAGTATTGTCATCGGCTAGCTGCTCCCCAGAAATGGAAAAGAGGTGTTGCTTCCTGCCTGTCTTGACACCCGGGAAAAATGTATGACTGCTGAATTTTACAATTCCTGAGGATTTGGCAGTAATTATCTCTATATCCTTACTGTCATTCATAATGCGGCCGCCTGTACGGATGACGAAGGCAAACGGTTGTCTCATAATTTTTATAACCGTATGCTCAGGCTCAGCTGCAGCTTCAAAAGTATCAGATTCAACCACTTCCGAAGGCGGGGTTACTTTTTGTCCGGTATCTCTCCCGCAATTAAATACGAGCATAGGGACAACAACAATAGTTGTAATAAGTATTTTTTTCATTGTTCGGTAAATAAAAGTAAATATTAGATAATCAGGGTACTGACTATCATTTCGGGGCCTTATAGCGTGCCGGTTATTGTTTATGAAAGGGGAGGAGCCCTGAGAGCCGGCTTCCCCAGATGGGGATCAGAAACAAATTCCAAAGACCTCCTGATATTTATCGGAGCCGATATTTCGCAGATATTTTCACATGAGGTTTTATCATGTAAAAGAAAAAGGTTATCGGGATTCAGCTGAAAATATTCAAAAGCGTTCAAATGGCATACAGTTTCCCCACAGGGAAGATCTTCAATCCGGGTAACATTATCAGACTGATTATCATCTGAAGTGTGACTGTGTACAAGATTAAAGCAACCTGCAACATCTGCTTCATGATGATTATGGGGAACTATACTGTGAGTAAAAATAACCACCCATGAAAGCAGTAATAAAAGAGTCTTTATTTTTTTTGCAATTCTCAATATCCTTTGATTAAAAGCTGCTTCAAAATTAATAAACGGTTGATATTATAACTAATAATTTCTCATTTTATTCTACTGGCCTTCAGCCTCCAGCCTCCAGCCCCCAGCCCCCAGCCCCCAACTCCCAGCTCCCATCTCCCTGCTCCCTGCCCATTTTTTCACCAGTTTGAATCATACCACGATCTTACATCAATGGCATTCATTCCTGCTTTTTTTGCTGCCTCGATCCCCAGGTCCCCGTCTTCAAACACATCTATGAACTGAGGTTCAACATCCATCAGTTCTGCACACTTTAAAAAGGTTTCAGGATGAGGTTTGAAGGAGTTCACATCGTTGGCTGTCACAATTATGTCAAAATATTTCCGGAGATCTGTTATTTCGAGTGTCCGTTCCACCGCTTCCCTGTGTCCGCCTGTTCCTACAGCCATTGGCAATATGCCGAAGTACTCCTTTACAACGTCAACAACAGGTTCAATGGGCTTTACAAGATGCTGGACCTTGTAGAACTCGAGAAGTTTTTCATTTACTATCTGTTCGCTGGTCACTTTTCCCGTGAGGCCGCAGTTTTTAATTATCTCATCGGCAATTAACCAGCCCGGACTGCCGGTATGCTTACGGAGAAAGCTGTTATCTATATGTGCTCCATACTTTTTACAGGCTTTTTCCCATCCTTCAAAATGGTATGGCATGGTATCGGCAAGTGTTCCGTCAAGATCAAAAATCAATCCCTTTATCTCCGGCCCTGATTTATACTTCATATACTTAAAAATAAGGGGCAAAGATAAGCAAAATGATGAAACCGGATAATTCTTTGCAACCTGCCTTTTATCTCACCCTCAGGTTAGATTGGTTTTCGAACCAGATGCAATCGTTAAGCAGTTTTCTGACCAGGCTGTTTCTCTTATCCATGCCATAATAAAAGCCGTCAAGATAATTTATCATATCCTTCCTGGATCTTTCTGTTATATATGTGCAACTATTTATAACCTTGTAGAATTCGTCCTTTTTTTCCTTAAA
>DAIUKI010000029.1:0-13974 GCA_036848255.1 Bacteroidales bacterium
ACAATGTAATCATCAAATCCGGACGCGATTATCTTCTCCCGGTCGCCAAGCAGGCTATAGGCAGTCTGTGCTATTATTATAACATCATTGCGGAATTCCCTGATTATCCTGGCAGCACCGTAGCCATCTATAACCGGCAACTGAATATCAAGAAGTATTATATCAATATCCGGATTTGCCTTTGCAGCTTCTATAGCCTCTTTTCCATCACAGGCGACCAGCAGAGATGCTCCGGTTTTTTCAAGGATCTTATTAAGATAGAGCCGGCTTGATATATCATCTTCGACTATCAGTATTTTTTTTGTCCTCAGAAATTCATTTTCCATCAGAATTCTCTTTATTCAAATAGTCCGTCATCCCTTAAAAGAAGCAATATTGCAGACTGGGGAACAACTATATATTTTTCCTTATTGAATTCAATTTCAATGGCGCTGTTCTGCAGGTAAACAGCCTGATCACCTTCCCTGGGCTGAAGAGGAACGTATTTTGGTTCTTCAGTCCTGTTTTTCCATGGTTCATCGGAATCATTAACCGACGGGATAGGATATCCGGGACCAACCTTCAACACATAACCAATCTGCACCTTTTCATTTTCATTAACCCCCGGTGGCAGGAAGAGTCCGCTTTTTGTCTTTGCCTGTGGCACCTTGGGTTTAATCAGGATCCTGTCACCTATAACTATCAGTTTCTGAAGATCTTTCTCATCCAGTAGTACGCTCATCTCTTCTCTCATTTAGAACAAAAATATCATTTTTTGCCTTCCTCCGGTACTGTCTGAGCATTATTAGTTATAATTGTATAAATGTATGAACGAAAGTTCACTCTCTTTATTTCATTTATGGAACCAGACACTTACCTGACTATCAAAGCTTTTTCAGAAGGCCTTTATAAAGAGAAGGGAAGCAGGTTCATTGCCATGGCCTGGCCCGTAACGACCCAGGAAGAAATAAAATCAATCCTGGAAAACGTAAGGAAGGAACATCATTCAGCCAGGCATCATTGCTATGCCTGGATGTTTGGCCAAAACAGGCAGAACTACCGTGTAAATGATGACGGAGAACCGTCAGGAAGTGCGGGAAAGCCAATACTTGGACAGATAAATGCTTTTCAGGTTACAAACATACTGATTATTGTAGTCAGGTATTTCGGGGGAAAGCTCCTGGGTGTAAGCGGATTGATCAATGCTTACCGCTCAGCAGCTGAATCAGCATTGAAAAATAGTGAAATCACAGAACTTTACATTCAGGACTATTTCGAACTGATCTTTCCCTATACCTGCCTCAACGATGTTATGAAAGTCATAAAGGATGAGGAGGCAGGACAGTCGCAGCAAAAATTTGAACTCGAGTGCAGTATGACAATAAATTTCAGGACCTCGGCCAGAGAAAGGATACTTAATGCACTGTCGAGGATAGAGGAACTTAAATACACGCATACCGCTACATTTTAATGCGAAATTCAAGCTTAAAAGTTGTTAGTTAATTATCAACATTCTTTCCTGAAGAATCTTTTCCTGAATAAATTTGTTTATAGAATACTCATTCCTCCTGAAACAGCTAAAGCAATGAAAAACAGAAGTTTGGTATCGATTGATGATTTTACTACCGAAGAGGTTCTGAAGATTCTTGATGACGCGGAAGAATTTGAAAAGAAACCGGTCCAGAAGCTCCTTGAAGGCAAAGTAGTTGCAACTCTGTTTTTTGAACCATCTACACGGACAAGACTAAGTTTTGAAAGTGCCATCAACCGTCTGGGTGGCAAGATTGTTGGTTTTTCGGATGCCGGTGTTTCGAGCGTCTCCAAAGGGGAGACACTTCATGACACGATCAAGATGGTCAGCAATTACAGCGACCTTATTGTTATGAGGCACCCCATTGAAGGAAGCGCAAGATATGCAAGCGAGATTTCCTCGGTTCCGGTCATTAATGCGGGTGACGGAGCCAATCAGCATCCTACTCAAACCCTACTGGATATGTACTCGATCCGGAAAACCCAGGGGACCCTTGACAATCTCAATATTTTCATGGTAGGTGACCTTAAATACGGAAGGACAGTACACTCCCTTATGATGGCAATGTCGAGATGGAAAACCACTTTTAACTTCATCTCACCTGAAGAACTCAAAATGCCTGAGGAATTTAAGCTCTACCTCGAGAACCTGGGATTGAAGTATTACGAGCACCTCGATTTTACGGATATCATTTCCAGGGCTGATATCATTTATATGACAAGGGTTCAGAAGGAGAGATTCTCAGATCCTATTGAATATGAAAAAGTCAAGAATGTTTATGTTCTCAAGAATTCAATGCTTGCAGGCACAAAGCCGAATATGAGAATTCTGCATCCGTTGCCAAGGGTCAATGAGATCCATACTGACGTGGATCTGAATCCGAAAGCGTATTATTTTGAACAGGCTCTCAACGGGGTCTATACCAGGCAGGCAATATTATGTAATCTTTTAGGAATCAAATAATGGGGAGGTAAGTCATGAAGGAACCTAAGCAATTGAGTGTAAGTGCAATAGAAAACGGAACTGTTATTGATCATATACCTGCCAGAAACCTTTTCAAAGTAATTTCAATCCTTGGACTTGATCATATCGACACCCAGATAACTTTCGGCACAAACCTTGAAAGCAAGAAGCTGGGAAAGAAAGCAATCATCAAGATTTCGGACAAGTATTTCGAGGATACGGATATCAACAGGATAGCCCTGGTTGCCCCCGATGCCAAGCTTAATATCATTCGCGATTATGAAGTCGTTGAAAAGAAAGTTGTTGAAGTTCCGGATGAAATAATTGGAATTGCGAGATGCATGAATCCCAAGTGCATAACCAACTTTGAACCCGTTACCACCCGTTTCAGGGTCGTATCAAAGAAAAATGTGGCACTGAAATGCTACTATTGCGAGAAGATCACAAACCAGGAGAATCTGCAGATAATCTAGATGGCGCCATAGGGGCGGATCATATTGATTCTTAGGTGCCTAGGATGTTGGATCGTAGGGGCTTAGGGGCGTAGCGTGCAACGCCATGCTCTCAATTTATCGTAACCTATCTAATGATTTCACCAGATTTTCATCCTTTCTGATTCCAAGATAAGCAAGTATTCCAAAAATCAGAATTAAAACAGGAATGAACATCCTGTAAACCGGAACAAGTTCAGCCTGAAATTTTTCTGTAACCCAGAAAATATAATATAGCATCAAACCGATATGTACTATCGCTAAAAGTATTATGGCACCTGCCAGTTTCATCTGGATCTTTCTCTTTTTAAAAAGAAAGATGGCAGCCGACGAGAGGATAAAGATCAATATCATTATTCCCGACAGCAGGATAAGGCTGCTTATCATCTGTGGGTCCCCTGATGCCTTTGATTCCCAGATTCCCCTGAAGTTCATATAAAATTCAGATCCTGAATTGTTAAAGAATTTTAAATAATTGCCGCTAAGGAATAATACCGCTAGCAAAGATGTCAATAGCAGGTATAGTGACTGAATTCTCTGAATCATATTTTATTTTTATTTGTTAACCAGGCCTTGAATTTAATCAGTTTTTTTGCGAAATTATACAGAATGATCCGAAAACCGGAAATAGTATTTTAATATTTTAACATTTTTTACGAAGCACAAATTTATTAATAGCCCCAAATGACCTAACTTTGTCACTTTCTGATCCATTGGATTTTATACTATGACCTTTCATGATTTTCAAATGTTTAGAAATCGTATTTAATTCTATTACAATATTCTTATGAAAAAGAGAAATAGGCTGATTATTACAATATTACTGGTTGTGGTAGCAGCAATTATCATCCTGTATCCAAAAATTAAACCTGTTTTTGCATCAAAATCAAATAAAACAGGACTATCGGGGCAAGGTGCAGGAATGGGGCCTGGCATGAGTCAGGGCAGGCAGATCCTCAATGTCAGTGGATTCCTCATCCAGCCTCAGAAATTAAGCGATACATATAACAGCACAGGGTCACTGAAGCCGGATGAAACCGTCGAGCTTGCATTTGAAACATCCGGGAAAATAATCGGTATTAACTTTACGGAAGGTACTCGTGTCAGGAGAGGTGACCTTTTGGCTAAAATAAATGACAAGCCATTGCAGGCACAGCTGGAAAAGCTTAAGGCACAAAAGAAACTTATAGAGGAGAAGGAGTTTCGACAGCGGAGCCTGCTTACAAAGGATGCCATCAGCCAGGAAAGCTATGACCAGATTGTAACGGAACTTCAGACAATTCAGGCAGACATCAATCTTGTAATGGCCCGTATTTCTGAAACAGAACTCCGGGCTCCCTTTGATGGCATAATAGGATTGAGATATGTAAGCGAGGGAAGTTATACCAATGCTTCCACCAAAATTGCACGGCTGGTTAAGATCAGTCCGATCAAACTTGAGTTTGCAATTTCGGAGAGGTATGCCAATCTGGTAACAATCGGATTTCCTGTAACTTTCACAGTTGATGGGATAAATAAAGTTTTTGAAGCCAAAGTATATGCTGTAGATCCTCAGATTGATGTTGAAACAAGGACTATCCTTATCAGGGCATTGTATCCGAATAAAAGCGAAGAACTGAAATCAGGACGTTCTGCATCCGTTACCCTATTACTTTCACAGGTCGACAATGCCATTTCGATTCCCTCGGAGGCTGTAACACCGGAAATGGAAGGTGAAATGGTATATGTTTACAGGAATGGCAAAGCTTCAGTTGTTAAGGTTAACCTTGGTCTAAGGACAGAGTCATTTGTTCAGGTTGTTGACGGGCTGAAATTTGGAGACACATTGCTGACTACCGGAATCTTACAGCTCCGGCAAAACCTGCCTGTTGTTCTTGACACCCTGATTAAAAACCAGTAACTCACTAAAACCGAAATAATGAGTCTTTCATCAATCAGTATAAACAGGCCCGTACTTGCAACAGTATTTGCAATTGTGATCCTGCTTTTTGGCATAGTCGGATTTACTTTCCTTGGCATCCGTGAGTTTCCAAGTGTGGATCCGGCTATCATATCAGTCAATACTTCGTACCCTGGAGCCAATTCAGATGTGATTGAAACACAGATCACTGAGCCTCTTGAACAATCAATTAACGGGATTCCGGGCGTCCGTACCCTCACCAGTGTAAGCAGCCAGGGATCGAGCAGGATAACAGTCGAATTTGAACTGACAGTCGATCTCGAAACAGCCGCCAATGATGTCAGGGACAAGGTTTCGCAGGCACAACGCAGGCTGCCTCAGGATTGCGATCCCCCCACAGTTACGAAAGCCGACGCGGATGCGAATCCCATTCTTTTCCTGACAATTGAAAGCAATAAAAGATCATTGCTTCAACTTTCCGAAATTGCCGATCTCACTTTAAAAGAACAATTACAAACTGTTTCGGGTGTAAGCGCCATAAACATTTTCGGGGAAAAGCGTTATTCAATGAGGCTCTGGATCGATCCGGTGAAACTTGCCGGCTATGGTCTCACTCCAATGGACGTCAGGAGTGCAATTTCGCGTGAAAATGTTGAGCTGCCCTCAGGATCAATTGAGGGGACAAATACACAGCTTACTATAAGAACCATGGGGTTGATGACAACCCCCAAAGAATTCAACGATCTGATAATTAAACATACCGGTGACCAGATTGTACGGTTTAAGGATATAGGAAGAGCGGAGCTTGGTCCGGAAGATATCAGGGGCATTCTGAAATATAATGGTGTGCCAATGGCACTAATTGCGGTGATTCCTCAACCAGGTTCAAACCATATTGAAATTGTCGACGAAATTTACAGGCGCCTTGAATATATTAGAAAGGATCTTCCTGAGGATGTAAAGGTAAATGTCAATTATGACAATACAGCATACATACGCTCATCAATAAAAGAGGTAAAGGATACCATTTACATAGCCTTTGCCCTTGTAGTGATAATCATATACTTCTTCCTCAGAAGCTGGAGGGCCACTATCATTCCAATACTTGTCATTCCGGTATCTCTCATAGGAGCATTTTTTATAATGTACCTGGCGGGATTCTCGATAAACGTGCTTACTCTTCTTGCCATAGTGCTTGCGATCGGGATCGTGGTAGACGATGCCATTGTTGTTATGGAAAACATTTACGTCAAAGTGGAATCGGGGATGTCCCCTCTCGAAGCAGGATTAAAAGGTTCAAAGGAAATATATTTCGCGATCATTTCCACAACAATAACGCTTGTTTCGGTATTTTTCCCGATTGTCTTCCTTCAGGGGATTACCGGACGTCTTTTCAGAGAGTTCGGTATTGTAATGGCCGGCACTGTTTCTATTTCAGCCTTTCTGGCCCTATCCCTTACTCCGATGGTATCGACGAAACTGCTTAGACATGAAAAAAGCCATACATGGTTCTACCGTAAAACGGAAAAGTTCTTTCAAAATCTTAATAACTGGTACAAGGGGGCTCTGGATTCATTTCTTGTACATCGTAAATATGCGTTGGTAATTCTGGCTTCTGCCCTGGGATTGATTGTCCTTCTCTGGATAACAATTCCCGGTGAAATGGCACCTTTGGAAGACAGGTCACAGATCACGGTAAACACATCGGCAACTGAAGGGGCAACATATGAGTTTATGCTTGCATATGCTGATGACATTGCACAACTCGTCGAACAGGCAGTCCCTGAAAGGATAAGTTACACCACAATGGTAAGGGGAGGCAGCTTTGCAAATATAAGAATAAACCTTGTAAGGCCCGATGAGAGAAACCGTACCCAACAGGAAATTGCCGATCAGTTAACTGTTGACGTCAGGAGTAAAACAAAAGCCAGGGCATTCGTGCAGCAGCAATCTACTTTCGGTCAGAGGCGTTCAGGAATGCCGATCCAGTATGTTCTCCAGGCTACATCTATCGAAAAACTCCGGGAGATAATCCCTCCATTTATGAACAAGGTACTGGAGAGTGAGGTACTTCAAATGGCTGACGTGAACCTTAAATTCACAAAACCCGAGCTCAGGATACATATCAACAGGGAAAAAGCCATTACACTTGGAGTCTCGACCCAGAACATCGGACAAACACTTCAGCTTGCATTGAGCGGGCAGCGTTTCGGATATTTCTTCATGAACGGAAAGCAGTATCAGATCCTTGGTGAGCTTGCACGTGAAAACCGTAACAAGCCGCTTGACCTGAAATCATTGTACGTGAGAAGCAGCACCGGTGAGATGATCCAGTTCGATAATCTGGTTACATTAACGGAAGAGACTGCTCCACCGCAACTTTACCGTTACAACAGGTTTGTGGCAGCTACAGTCTCGGCAGGTCTCGCAAAGGGAGAAACAATAAGCGAAGGAATTGCAGAAATGGACAGAATCGCTGATGAAGTTCTGGACGATTCATTCAGGACGGCACTTGCAGGGGATTCTAAAGATTTTATGGAAAGTTCCTCAAGCCTTATGTTTGCCTTTGCACTTGCATTGATCCTTATATTTCTTGTACTGGCAGCCCAGTTTGAAAGCTTTAAGGATCCTTTTATTGTCATGATGACGGTACCACTGGCGCTTACGGGAGCCCTAATTTTTATGTGGTATTTTGATATAACGATGAATATTTTCAGCCAGATTGGATTGATTATGCTTATAGGACTGGTATCTAAGAACGGAATACTTCTTGTGGAATTTGCAAATCAGCGTAAAACGGCCGGATTTTCCAAAACTGATGCAATCAAATTTGCCTCAGCCTCACGTTTCCGTCCAATCCTGATGACAAGCCTTGCTACTGTTTTTGGTCTGTTGCCACTTGCCCTTGGATTGGGTGAAGGTGCCCAGAGCCGAGTGGCAATGGGTACAACGGTTGTAGGTGGTATGGTCTTCTCAACTTTTCTTACGTTGTTCGTAGTGCCTGCAATTTATACTTACATATCGAGTGAAACAAAAAAGACTAGTGATGAAAATAAGGTTACTGCTGCTTAGCCTGATCGTTTTGTCTGCCAATGCGTATTCCCAGTCGCTTCTGGTTTACGATGTTGATGATTGTATAAAGACAGGGCTTGAAAAGAACTTTTCACTTCTCATTACCAGGAACAGTGAGGCAATAGCTAAAAACAACTTTACACCCGGAAATGCCGGATTCCTTCCCACTGTTGATTTGAGCGGCAGACACAGCGGAACTCTGAATGATATCAAGAGAGAAATGACTGACGGCACTGAAACTCAATCGGATAATGAACATAATACAACCACCTCCGCCGGACTTTCGATGGATTTGACAATTTTCAACGGGTTCAATGTCCTAACCACTTACAAAAAGCTCAATGAGCTTAAGCAGGTTGGCGAGCTCAATACCCAGTTGGCTATTGAGAACCTTGTGGCTGATATTGTTTCAGGCTATTATAATTTCATTCAGCAATTAGAGCTTTTGAACAACCTTGAATATGCAGTAACCCTTTCGAAGGAACGTTTGCGCATCGATGAGGACAGGTACCTGCTTGGCTCAAGTTCCAAGCTCCAGGTGTTACAGTCGCGGGTCTATCTGAATGCAGACAGCTCAAGACTTTCAAAGCAATTCGAGGTGGTAAGGGCTGCCCAGATAAGGCTAAACGAGTTAATGGCTGTGGAAGATCTTGCTCAGAAGTTTACTGTGACTGATACCTCAATTACTGTTAATCCTGATCTTCTTTTTGAGAAGCTCCTTGACGAAACAATTGCCAAAAACACAAATCTGCAGATCGCATCAAAAAACAAAATCATATCTGAATATGATTACAGGATAATTGCCTCAAGAAGCTATCCTTATGTTACTGCCTCTTCCGGTTATAACTATTCTTTGAATAATTTCTCTGCGAGCACTGTTGAAAAGCAGAGTACAAGCGGACTTAGCTACGGGGTGACCCTTGGAATGAACATTTTTGACGGATTCAACCAGCGGAGGAATCTTAAGAATTCAGCGATTGATATTAACAGCCAGGAACTCAGATACCTTGAAATAGAGCAGGGTGTCAGGGCTGACCTTCTAACCCTTCACAGTGCCTATAGTAATTATCTGAGACTAATTACCCTTGAAAACCAAAACCTTCAGACAGCCGCTGAAAACCTTGAAATAGCCATTGAGATGTACAAGCTCGGAAGCTTGTCGGGAATTGAGCTCAGAGAGGTCCAGAAAAGCCTTCTTGATGCCCGGGAGAGCCTTTTCTCAGTTGAATACCAGGCCAAACTTGCCGAGATATCGCTTCAACTCATATCAGGGAGAATAATGGAGTATTACCAGTAGTAACAAGCCCTGGTTTTTATATATTTGATCCTCATTCATTTTGTATGCAAAAGAAAACCGAACTGATAACCAACAGGGACGGAAGCATATTCCATTTAAATCTGCTTCCTGAGGATATTTCGGATAAAATAATAATTGTCGGGGATCCCGGACGTGTGGAAATGCTCTCCTCTCTTCTGAGCGACATCAGGGTAAAAAAAGAAAACAGGGAGTTCAGAACGGTTACCGGAAGCTTCGAGGGTAATGAACTTACTGTAATTTCATCAGGGATCGGAACCGATAATATTGACATTCTCATTAATGAGCTCGATGCTCTTGCAAATATAAATCTTACGACAGGAGAGATCAGGGATGACCCGGTTTCCCTGACCTTTGTGAGGCTGGGAACTTCAGGCGGACTGAGAAGCGATGTTCCAGCCGGTTCATTTGTCATGGCCGAAACCGCTATTGGGTTTGATGGTCTTTTGCATTTCTATGAAGGCTACGAATGGCTTCTTGACAATCTTCTGACATCGGTGCTGGCAGAATATCTCGAATGGCCCGATACACTTTCTTTTCCATATGCGGTAAATGCCAGTAAAGAGCTTATCGACCTTTTCCGGAACGAAAATTTCATAAAAGGTATAACAGTATCCGCACCCGGATTCTATGCTCCTCAGGGAAGAAGGCTGAGGCTTGAAACATTCGATAATGAGATCAATAACAAGCTTGCGGAATTCTCCTTCATGGGAAGAACCATCAGTAATTATGAAATGGAAAGTTCGGCTATTTATGGCCTGTCCGGATTATTGGGTCATAAGGCCATTACAATATGTGTAGTCATCGGGAACCGTGTTACCGGGGAATTCATCAACGATTACAAGCCCTATGTGATGGATCTTGCAACCCGGGTAATGAGGATCATTTAAAAGCAGGAATTGTAACAAATGTTACAAATTATCCCGGTACCACCTTATTGCTTCAGACATCCCCTCACGAACCGTGTGGGTCGGCTCGTATCCCAGCAATCTTTTAGCTTTTTCGATTGATGCCAGCGAATGGGGAATATCCCCTCCCCTGTTTGGTCCGTAGACCGGGTTAATATTCAGAACTTCGCTGTCGAAATTTCCGATCTGATCTCTGACAAGTTCATACAATTCGTTCAGGGTTGTTCTTTCACCATGTGCAACATTATAAACCTGGTTCACCGCTGAGAAATCCTGAGCCAGCGCAGCCAGGTGATTAGCCTGCACTACATTATCGATATATGTGAAATCCCTCGAGTAAGATCCGTCGCCGTTGATAAGTGGTGCTTCATGATCCAGCAGTTTTTTAACGAACAGGGGTATTACGGCAGCATAAGCTCCCTGAGGATCCTGCCTGCGTCCAAAAACATTGAAATAGCGCAATCCGATTACTTCAATGTTGTATGTATCTGAAAAATTAGCTGCAAAAAGCTCATCAACATATTTGGTTATCCCATACGGAGACATCGGCTTTCCTATTTTTTCCTCGATTTTCGGGAGATCGGGATGATCGCCGTAAGTTGAAGAACTGGCGGCATAAATAAACCTTTTTACCCTGGCCTCCTTTGATGCGTAAAGCATTTTTACAAATCCGCCAATGTTTACATCTGTCGATGTAACAGGGTCCTTGATTGAGCGGGGAACAGATCCCAATGCCGCCTGATGAAAGACATAATCGATTCCCCGGACTGATTTTTCGCAGTCGGTGTAATTCCTTATATCTCCTTCAATCAGCAAGAAATCAGGATTATTCATAAATCCATCAATGTTTCCGCGCTTGCCTGTAGAAAAATTGTCGAGGCAGACAACATGATTACCTGATTTCAGCATGGATTCAACGAGGTTTGATCCGATAAAGCCTGCACCCCCAGTGATCAGGATTTTACAACCGCTTACTTTTAGATTCATATGAAAAATTATAGTAAAAAAACGGATAACCGTGCTGATTATTTCTCAGCAATCAGCGTAAATTACTTTTCGAAAAGCAGAAGTATCTCCCCAATAATGAATTCTGCCGTTTTTCCGTTGCCGTAAAACCCTGGGAACTCCAGATTCTGACCCGATTGCATGAATCCGGAAAACGCATTGTGTATAACTTCCGTATTAGAATCAACGAGCCTGACGGTACCGTTCGCCACCAGCTCGATCCATTCGGTTTCTTTCCGAAGCACAATACATGGTTTTTTAAAAAAGTGGGATTCTTTCTGAACGCCTCCCGAGTCGGTGATAATCATGCAGCAGTTCTTTTCCAGAAGGGTCATTGTAAGGTATGAGACAGGAGGCACTATCCTTATGTAATGAGAATTCCGAAGATCTTCCAGAAGCTTATTCAAACCCGATTTCAATGAGTTCAGGGTACGGGGATGCAATGGTATCACGAAGGGCATCGAGTATTCCTCTGCCAGTGCCTTTAAAGTCGAAAGTATGGTTTCAAGACGTTTGGGATCATCAGTGTTTATATCCCTGTGAATGGTGGCCAGGATAAATTTATCCTTTTCAAGGGTCATCGATTCAAGAAGCTCGCTTTTCTTTCTGTCAGCCAGTCCGGCGAAAAAAAGCGAATTATCATACATTATATCGCCTGTCAGATAAATTTTAGGGTTATCAATTGTGTAGGGAGGGCTGTTCTCGGGCCTGAATCCTTCGCTTATCAGGTTCTTGAAAGCAGCGTTTGTAGGAGCAAAAAGAAGAGTGGAGGAATGATCGCTTACAATCCTGTTCAGCTCTTCAGGCATGGTCTTATTGAATGATCTGAGGCCTGCCTCAATGTGTACGACCGGGAAATGGAGTTTTGCAGCAGCAATGGCCCCTGCCAGGGTGGAATTCGTATCTCCGTAAAGCAGTATTGCATCTGGTTTTTCTTTAAGGATTGCTTCTTCAATCCCTGTTATCATTGCTGCTGTCTGCCGGCCATGATGTGCGGAGCCGACACCAAGGTTGAAATCAGGCTTATGAATTTCGAGCTCATCAAAAAAGACCTCCGACATCTCCTTGTCATAGTGCTGACCGGTGTGAAGGGTGAGTTCGGTGATAAGACCGGAAAAACCGGTGCGTATTGCCCTGCTTATGGCTGATGATTTTATAATCTGGGGGCGGGCACCCACAATATTCAGCAGTTTTAGCTTTGACATTATCCCTGTTGGAGGTAAAAATTATGCAAATATAAAGCCGGGCTATTTGGCATAGTTAACCGACCTTGTCTCACGTATAACGGTAATTTTTATCTGCCCGGGATAAGTCATTTCATTCTGGATCTTACGAGCAATTTCAAACGACAGGTTCTCAGCTTCCTTATCATTCACTTTTTCAGCCCCAACAATAACCCTGAGCTCTCTTCCGGCCTGAATTGCATAGGTTTTCATTACACCAGGGTACTGTAGTGCAAGAGATTCAAGTTCTTTCAGCCTTTTGATATATGATTCAACAACTTCGCGCCTGGCGCCGGGCCGTGCACCTGAAATTGCGTCACAAACCTGGACTATCGGTGCTATGAGGGTTGTCATTTCAGTCTCATCGTGATGAGAACCGATTGCATTACAGATTTCAGGCTTTTCCTTGTATTTTTCAGCAACTTTCATCCCGAGAATTGCATGTGGCAATTCCGGCTCATCATCAGGTACTTTTCCAATATCATGAAGCAGTCCGGCTCTTTTCGCCAGTTTTGGATTAAGACCGAGTTCAGCCGCCATTATTGAACAGAGGTTGGCAACTTCTCTCGAGTGCATAAGCAGGTTCTGTCCGTACGATGACCTGTATTTCATTTTCCCGACAAGCCGTATAAGCTCCGGATGTAAACCATGAATTCCAAGGTCGATTGTTGTTCTTTTTCCCACTTCGAGAATCTCTTCTTCGACCTGTTTTCTGGTCTTCTCAACAATTTCTTCAATTCTGGCCGGATGGATCCTGCCGTCCGTGACAAGCTGATGCAGCGCCAGACGCGCCACTTCTCTCCGGATTGGGTCGAATGCCGATAGAACAATTGCCTCCGGTGTGTCATCCACAATTATCTCGACCCCGGTTGCAGCTTCAAGGGCACGTATATTCCTGCCCTCGCGTCCGATTATCCTGCCTTTCATTTCATCCGATTCGATATGGAAGACCGTGACGGCATTTTCAATGGCATTTTCTGCGGCTACTCTCTGGATTGTTTGAAGGACAATCCTTTTTGCCTCTTTATTGGCAGTCATTTTGGCTTCGTCCAGAATTTCGTTAATATAGGACATTGCCCCGGTTTTGGCCTCCTCTTTCAGCGACTCCATAAGGTTGTTCTTGGCGTCCTCGGCAGATAAGCCTGAAATAGCCTCAAGCTGATCAACCTGCTGCCTGTGGAGCTTCGAAAGCTCCTCATTTTTCTTATCGATAAGCTCAAGCTGTGAAGTCAGACTATCGCGAATTGAATCAGCTTCATTTTTTCTACGCTGAGTTTCTTCAAGCTTCTGAGATAAGGTAAGCTCTTTCTGCTTTATACGGCTTTCGGCCAGATTGATCTTATTGTTCTTTTCGTTAATGACCTTTTCATGTTCTGCTTTCAGCTGTAAAAACCGTTCTTTAGCCTGAAGTATCTTTTCTTTTTTTATAACCTCGGCTTCCGTTTCAGCCTCACTTACAATCTTGCGGCTCTTGTTTCCAAGAGCCATCTGCCATATCAGATATGAAGCACCGAATCCCAGGATCAGTGCTGATAAACTGAGGATCAAGGTTAATCCACCGCTTATAGTTCCATTAATCAGTATTAT
>DAIUKI010000030.1:0-13951 GCA_036848255.1 Bacteroidales bacterium
GAGAATAAGAATAGTCGTAATACTTTGGTTTTCATAGTCTTATTTATTATAATTAATAACTCATTCATTTAAAATGCAAATAAATCCTAAAGCAATTTACTGGCAAGTTCAGCAAGAAAGCTCCGCTCACCCTTAACCAGATTTACGTGAGCAAAAATATCCTGATCCTTCATTTTGTCTGAAAGATAGCTGAGCCCGTTTGATGCTGTATCAAGGTATGGTGAATCTATCTGTTCAATATCGCCGGTGAAGACCATTTTTGTTCCTTCACCTGCCCTTGTTATGATAGTCTTAATTTCATGAGGTGTAAGATTCTGGGCCTCATCAACAATGAAGAAGATGCTTGAAAGACTCCGGCCCCTTATATATGCCAGGGGAGTGATAACAAGCTTTTCTTCTTTCATCATATCATTTATCCGCAGGAATTCAGGGCTCTGATGACTGAATTTGTGCTTGATGACGGTCAGGTTGTCATACAATGGAGTCATATAAGGATCCATTTTTTCCTTTACATCACCGGGCAGAAATCCAAGGTCGCGGTTTGCCAGGGGTACTATTGGCCTTGCAAGAAATATCTGCTTGTATCTCTTATGCTGCTGGAGGGCGGCTGCCAGAGCAAGCAGCGTCTTCCCTGTTCCAGCCTTTCCTGTAAGGGAAACTAACTGTATATCAGGATTTAAAAGAGCGTCGAGTGCAAAAGTCTGTTCTGCATTCCTGGGATCAATACCATAAGTGGTCTGCTTGATTACCCTGTTAAGCACCTTGTTTACCGGATTATAATGAGCAAGCGCACTGGCTCCGCTGTTTTTCATGATAAAGAACTGGTGTCCTTTTGTTTCAGGGTCAATGCTGAATTCATTTGCCATTACTCCCTCCGGAACTTCATAAAGCTTGCTTATAAGGGCGTGTTCAATCCCTTCGAGTACCTTTATACCCTTGTAAAGATCATCAATATTGGCAACTTTATCGTTTTGATAATCCTGAGCCATTATCCCAAGCGATTTTGCCTTCATCCTGAGGTTGATGTCCTTCGAGATAAGAACGACAGTCTTGTCCTTGTTAATGCTGCATACATAATCGGCGATGGCAAGAATGCGGTGGTCAGGGGTTCTTTCAGCAAATGACTGGCTTACCTTTTCTGAGAAGTCACGCCCGGTTTCTATATGCAGATTACCCAGATTATCTCCAAGAGGTATATTTGCAGTTAGAAGCATGTCTCCTGAGAGTCTGTCGAGTTCACGGGTAAATTCCCTTGCATGAAAATTTATGATATCGTTGCCTCTCTTGAATTTGTCGAGCTCCTCGAGAACAACTATGGGGATTATAACATCATTTTCTTCGAAATTATAAATGCATTTGTAATCGTGCAGTAAAACATTTGTATCAATTATGAAAAGTTTTTTATTGTGTCTTTTCTTCATAGTTAAGTAATTTATAATCAATAAGCTGTATTTATCATTTCTGATCAGTCAGCAACCCGCAAAATTAACTAAAATAAAGAATAAATTGTTGCATGTGTTGAAAGTATGTTAATTTGTAAGTGCCAGGGGTGCCTTAAGTGCCCGGGAGCACGAAAATTTTCAATACCCGGAGGTGATGAATTATCAAAAGACTCTTGAATTCATGTACAGCCAGCTGCCGGCTTATCACAGGATCGGGAAAGCAGCCTATAAGAATGATCTCAGGAATACTATTGCTCTTGATGATTATCTGGGGAAACCTCATCTTTCTTACCGGACTATACATGTTGCTGGCACCAATGGCAAAGGATCCCTCTCTCACATGATTGCATCGGTGCTTATGGAAGCCGGTTATAAAACCGGACTTTACACATCACCCCATCTTAAGGATTTCAGAGAGAGGATCAGGGTGGATGGCAGAATGATCCCAAAAAGCGCTGTCACCGAATTTATCAGCAAACATTCCGATTTTCTGTCAACTCTGAGGCCCTCCTTTTTCGAAATGACAGTCGGTTTGGCATTTGACTATTTTGCCAGATCTGAAGTTGACATTGCTGTAATCGAAGCAGGGCTTGGCGGCAGGCTCGACTCAACAAACATCCTAAACCCGGTGCTTTCTGTAATAACGAATATAGGTCATGATCACTTCGATCTTTTGGGAGATACCCTTGAAAAGGTCGCATGGGAGAAAGCTGGTATAATTAAGCATTCTATACCTGTAGTAATAAGCGAAACGCAGGAGGAGACCCGAAATGTATTCCTTAAAAAAGCAGGGCAGACAAGATCGAAAATATATTTTGCCGACCAGAATTACTCCTGTAAGCTTGATGAGATAAATTACCGGACAGGGAAAAGGGAATTTTCAGTAGCCGACAGGACATCCGGGAAAACATCTCGGGGAGAGACTAATCTGGGGGGAGACTATCAGTCAAGGAACATTCAGGCTCTGTTTCAGGTTTTCACTGTGATTAATGGGATGTTATCTGTTGAAGATAATAATATTATGGATGGGATCCGGAGGGTGAAAGCCAATACCAGGCTCATGGGCCGCTGGCAGATCATAGGAAGGAGACCGCTTGTTATATGCGACACAGGGCATAATAAAGAGGGGCTTGAGTATGTGATGGGTCAGATTAAAAGGATCAGGAAGAAGAAACTGCATATCGTTCTGGGATTTGTCAATGACAAGGACAGGGATGAACTCCTGCCTCTTTTTCCGATTTCAGCCGATTATTATTTCACCAGGGCTTCTGTCCCCAGGGCGCTTGATGAAAAAGTACTAATGGCAGATGCCGCCCGATGGAACCTTAAAGGAACCTGCTATCCTGATGTAAAATCAGCACTCGGTTCAGCAATGTCCAGGGCAGCAGACGATGATTTGGTTTTCATCGGGGGAAGCACTTTTATCGTAGCTGATGCACTCAAAATTTCATACATTTAAAGAAATTTAACTATCAGGATGTAACTATTAAATACAAAATTATTTACATATGAAAAGAATCTTAATCTCTTCTCTGCTTTTATCGATTATAATGACAGTTTCAGCACAGGAGGAGAAGAAAATCATAATCCTCCACACAAATGACCTCCATTCCCGGTTGAATGGGTTTTCGCCCGAATCAGAATATTCACCTTCCGTAACAGGCAATGACAGTACAAAAGGGGGGTTTGCACGGATAGCGGCCATCATAAAAAATGAGGTGGAAGAGAATTCAGGATTAACGTTTGTTGTCGATGCCGGCGATTTTTTGATGGGAACCCTCTTTCAATCCCTTGAGGTTAAAACCGGATTTCAGCTCAGATTGATGCAAAGGATGGGATATGATCTCGTTTGTCTTGGTAACCATGAATTTGATTTTGGCACTGAAAAACTCGCAGAAATAATCAGCCAGGCTGAAGCGAACGGGTCAATACCTCCGATTTTGTCAGGTAATGCCGTATTCAGCAACAGTGACGCGGGGGATGATGGGCTGGAAGAACTCTTTTCCGCCGGAACGATAAGCCGGAAGCTTGTAATTGAAAGGGATGGACTGAAGTTCGGATTCTTTTCCCTTCTTGGTGTGAATGCTGCCGATGTTGCCCCGCTTGCCAGACCGGTTAAATTCTCAAAGCAGGTCTCTTTTGCCAGGAGGATGGTGAAGGAACTGCAGAGTGAAAATTGTGACATTATAATATGCGTTTCGCATTCAGGGGTTACAAAGGATAAAGAAGGAAAATGGACCGGTGAGGATGTTAAACTGGCAGAGAGTGTTGAAGGTATCGATGTCATTATCAGCGGACACACTCACACAAAACTTGATGAACCACTTGTCGTCAATGGAATACCTGTAATCCAGACCGGGGAGTACGGGCAGAATGTTGGCCGTCTGGCCCTGACCTGGTCGGACGGGAAGTGCAGGATTGATAGTTATACTCTGATCCCGGTTGATGACAATATCAGGGGTGATGATGAAACAGAAAAGCTTATTGAGGACCAGCAGGAGCTAGTAACAAAAGAAATATTGTCACCCCTGGGGATAAAATATTCCGATCCTGTGGCTGAAACCGGTTTCCTGCTTGAATGCAATATCAACGGGGACTTTACAGCCAGTAATCTTGGTCCATTGATTGCAGATGCAATTCATTATTATGTTAATAATCATTCTACACCAGGATCGGATGTCAGCATTGTTGCTGCCGGAGTAATAAGGGATAAATTTGTGCCGGGTGTACTTTCAGCACCCGATATTTTCAACGTAATGTCGCTTGGGTCGGGTTCTGATAATATACCAGGTTATCCTCTTGCACGTCTTTATGTTACGGGGAAGGAGCTGAAAAATATTCTTGAAATCCTTCAGGTAGCTTATAAATCGTCGCCGGACAATTATATATATTATTCAGGCTTAAGGGTCGAATATGATCCTGACAAGGGGTTGCTTAAAAAGATTAGCAAGATTGAAATAAGCAATCCTGACGGGGGTCTCAGGCAAGTTGATTTTTCGAAAAAAAACAAGACTCTCTATTCCATAACAGCAAATTCTTACATGCTGGAATTCATAGGGATAATCAAAAAGATGAGTTTCGGGCTTATAAATGTGATCCCGAAAGATGCATCAGGGAATCCCGTTATTGAAATGAAAAGCGCCATTATTGATATAAATGAATCCGCAGCCGGTATTCAGGAGGGTAAAGAGTGGTTGGCCCTACTGGAATTCATTGGTTCAATGAAGGATACCGGCAACAACCGGATTCCTGATATTGACAGGAAGTATACATTTCCGGTTCAGGTATTTTTCAAGTTGAAAAAATAATTACTGTTGTTGCAGAACCTCTACATGCAACGGATATCCACCTGCATTCCTACCATTTACTATAGGGATTGTCCACGACTAACCTTGTTTTTCTGCTGGCGACCGTAAATCCTATTTCAAAGACAGCTTTCGTGATAAGCTCCATTTTCTCAAAATCCAGTTTGTCGGCAGTATCTTCTGGCTTATGATAATCAGAATGTAACCCGGTCGTAAAGAATAGTACAGGAATATCATTCTTAACGAAATTAAAATGGTCGCTTCTTGAAAAGAGCTGCAGTGGATGGTTTTTCCCGCTCAGGCTATAATCCATATCTATCTGTGACTTCCTGTCAACTTCTTCTGCAATTGCAAGAAGTTCCTTGCTCTGATTGCCGGTTATCACGAATACTCCGTTTTTTCCCGTCATTGGAGTCTCATCAGTTGTATCGGCCACTCCCTTTACCCGTCCAATCATATCCAAATTAAGGTCGGCCACTGTCTTTTCGAGAGGAAAAAGAGGTTCCCTGACATAGGATTGAGAACCAAAAAGTCCAATTTCCTCACCCGTAACCCAAAGGAAAAGAATAGATCTCAGGGGCTTTTTAGCAAGACTCTGAAATGCCTGGGCAATTTCGAGCATGGCTGCACATCCAGAGGCATTATCGTCAGCTCCGGGATGGATTAAACCTCCGGACATTCCTACATGATCGGCATGGCCGGAAAATATGACTATTTCCTTCTTAAGTTCAGGATCACTGCCTTCGATCAAGCCTGCAACATTATGGAGGATAACCTCTTCAGTCTTTGATACTTCCGTTATTTTTATTCTTTTCCCCGGGATATTGAAAGATTGGGATTTAAGATTTGCATCAATGTTCATTTGCAGTTCCTCAAGGGTATGCCCTGTTCCCCTAAGCAATTCATCTGCAACTTTTCTGTGAACAAAAATAATTCTTGGCATGGCTGGCAAATCGAATACCAGAGGTTTTGAGCCTTTCAGATATTTGCTTGATCCTAGCTGGCTGGCAATCCCTGGATATTGCTGTTCAATTGATGAAAATCCCGATTTGGGATCTGACACAATCAGGATTGCCTTTGCCCTGGTAAACATTAGTCCGGTGAGCTTCGCCTGTATGCTCATGAACGATGACCATACCGGTTCTTCGAAAAGATATTTGGTCCCGTCCGCGGAGAGTGGGGACCTGTTCATAAGCAGAAGGATTTTGCCCTCAGGAGCTATATTTTCAAGATCGTTATATTTGTATTTGTCTGCCTTGATCCCATACCCTGCAAATATAACTTCTCCCTCAATTTCAAAATCACCGGCACCTTCAGGGAAAAGCTGGATCATTGGTTCCTTCAGCAGAACGGAATCTTTGTCCGACCCCAGGATCTTTATTACGGACTTTCCGGGATCGATTGATTTCTTCATTATTGTATAAGGCTGCAGGTAACTTTTTCCGTTGACGGGTTTAAGTCCCAAAAGTTTTGCCTGCGAGCTGAGGTAGTTAACAGTGATTTCAAGTTCGGATTCCCCATTTGACCTTCCTTTCATGGAAGGCGACGAAAGGAAAGAAACATATGTCTCAAGGTCCTCAGAATTAATCCTGTTTATGCCGTTTTCAGTCTTTTGAGAAAAGGAAAGAGATGGAATAAATGTCATCGAGATTGCGATGCCCATATTTATGAATTTTTGTGCCTTCATAGATTTATTTTTGAATTTTGACGTTAAATGTAGAAAAGATTTTCCGGATAACTGAGAAATCAATCAGTCATAGCCGGAGAAGCTGTCTTAAATTAAAACGGTAAAATTAAGGCCGTAGAAGCAATGAATAATTTTTTAGCTTTGCAGATTATACATAATTTATGAAAACCAGCCTGTTATTCTGGGTCATTTTTAGTATTATAATTATAACAGTTCTAGCCATCGATCTGGGGGTTCTTAACAGGAGAGCTCACAAGATATCGTTAAAGGAAGCTTTGACCTGGAGCGGAGTCTGGATTTCTCTTGCCATGATCTTTAATATTTTTGTCTATTTCCAGTTTGGCAAGGTTAAGGCGCTTGAATTTCTCACCGGTTATGTCATAGAGTATTCACTCAGCATCGATAATATATTTGTTTTTATAATGGTGTTCTCCTTTTTCTCCGTCAAACCGCAGTATCAGCACAAAGTTCTGTTCTGGGGGATTCTGGGAGCATTAATAATGAGGGCAATATTTATTTTTGCAGGGGTAGCTCTGATAAACAGGTTCCACTGGATCGTAATCATTTTTGGAGGTTTCCTTTTGATTTCAGGTATTAAGATGCTTTTTCAGAAGGAGGATGTTGCAGTTGAACCTGAAAAAAACGGTCTGGTCAGGCTTTTCAGGAAATTTCTTCCGGTTTCGGACACCTTTCATGGAGACTCCCTTTTCATAAGACAGGATAAAAAGCTATATGCAACCCCTTTATTTCTTGTTTTGCTTGTTATCGAATCGACCGATCTGATTTTTGCAGTCGATAGTATTCCAGCAGTCCTTGCAATCAGTAAGGATACCTTTATAGTATTTACATCAAACATATTTGCAATACTGGGATTACGCTCCCTTTATTTTGCTGTTTCCGGGGTTATGGGATTATTCAGATACCTGAAAGTGGGCCTGGCAATAGTTCTTTCATTTGTTGGCTTAAAAATGCTTGCATCCTATTTCCATTTTGAGATACCAATTTTACTTTCCCTGGCAATAATTCTATCGATACTTCTTGTTTCAATTATAGCCTCATTGATTGTCAAAAAGAAGGAATCGCTGCCTGACCTGATCAGGCGGGATGATATTTAGGTATGCTATTGAGGCACTATATTAATTTTGCACAACTATTGTGATTCAGGATTTAAGAGAACAAAAGATTAGTAAAAGCGAACGGGAATGAATTCGCACAGACAAAATCCAGCCACGCCGTGGCTGTTGATTATTCTTTTCATGATTATTTCGGCAAGCAGTATCTTGCTGGGATACTTTTATTATAAAGGCCAGAAAGCCAGGCTTGTGAAGGCGAAGAATCTTGAGCTTTCAGCCATTGCTGACCTAAAAGTGAGCCAGATAGTACAGTGGCGCAATGAGAGGCTGTGGGATGCAATACTTATCGGAGAGAATACTCCGTTCAGAAAGCTTTCATACGAATATTTGCAAAGCGATTACAACTCAAGACTCCAGCCGGATATCAGGTCAAGCCTTAAGTCGGTCACCAGGAGCACAGGGTATAAAAATGCCCTGCTTATTGATTCAACCGGAAAGGTCAGGGATTATTTTCCTGATCGGGATACTCTGATGGGAGATAACCTCAGGAAGATGTTTCCTGATTTACTTAAGCTTGAAACAGGAATTCTCACGGATCTTCACAAGACCGATAAAATAAAATATATCCACCTCGATCTGGTGATCCCGCTTATCAATCCCTGGCGAAAGGATACTTCGGTATTTGGCCTGCTGGCAATCAGGATCGATCCCCGGGAAATCCTTTATCCGCTTGTTCAGACCTGGCCGGTTCCCGGTAAAACTACTGAATCACTGCTTGTCAGGCAGGAGGGTAATGAGATATTGTATCTTAGTGAACTAAGGTTCAGGAAAAACTCCGAATTGGAGCTCACAAAATCGCTGGCAGATGAAAAACTCACTGAAGCAATGGCGGTCAGGGGTATTGAGGAGACAGCTGATGGGGTCGATTACAAGGGAGCATCTGTGCTTGCAGCTATGAGAAAGGTTCCCGGATCTCCCTGGTACCTGGTCGCAAAGGTCAATCAGAGTGAAGTATTTACTGCTCTCAATGATCAGATGACGTTGATCGTCATAATCATTATCCTGTTCATTCTTACTATCGGAATGCTTCTTGGACTTCTTGAATGGAATGAAAACGCACGGTTTTACCGCGAAAAATATGAAACTGAACTTGATCATCAGGCCTTACGGAGGCATTTTGACTATATACTTAAATATGCAAATGACATTATTTTCCTTACCGACAGGAATATGGTTATCATTGAGGCCAACGACAGAGCATTTGAAGCATACCAGCGCGAAAGGAATGAACTGGTAGGAATGAGTCTCTCAAAAATAAGAGCTCCGGGAGCTGTTAAGGATCTTGAACACGAAAGCAGGATCCTTGATGAAAAGGGATATGCAACTTATGAAACCGTCCATATCAGAAAGGATGGCACCCTGATGCCTTTGGAAATAAGCGCCCGTAAGGTTGAAATTGAAGGTGTCAAATACTTTCAGTCAATTTGCAGGGATATTACAGAGCGCAAATTTGCAGAGGAAACCCTTAAGGAAAGCGAAGAACGATTTCGCAAGATTTTCGAGGAGAGTCCGATAAGCATTGCCATGACCGGGAAGGATCTTGCTATTATAAGAGCTAATTCAGCTTTCTGTAAAATGCTTGGATACAGGGAGGAAGAGTTAAAATCGGTAACAATACGGAGTTTCACTCATCCTGATTATATTGCAGGAGATGATGTATCACTTTTGCGCCTGATTGCTGAAGAGATCCAGGTTTATCATACTGAAAACCAGTATATCCGGAAAGATAAAAGTGTTATATGGGGTTCTGCAACATTAAGCATTATTAGGAACAACTATGATGAGGTTCAGTATTTTCTGGTTATGATAGAGGATATTACCCTTCGCAAGAAGGCTGAATCTGAACTTATTGCTGCAAAAGAGAAAGCTGAGGAGAGCGACCGCCTCAAAACAGCCTTTCTTCATAATGTCTCCCATGAGATAAGGACCCCTATGAATGCAATAATCGGCTTTTCGGCACTTCTTAATGAACCCGATACCACCGAAGAGGAAAGGCATCAGTACATCGACATTATCTTTCAGAGCGGAAGTCAGCTTCTTTCAATAATAAATGATATAGTTGACATAGCAAATATCGAAAGCGGCCTGGTTAAGCTGAATATAAAGGAGATGAATCTAAATGCATCATTGAGAGGCCTTAATGAGCAATTCAGCTACAAAGAAAAATCTGATCTCATTTCGATAAACCTTAGTACCGGATTGCCTGATGAGAGTGCCACAATTACAACTGATTCGACCAAGGTGATACAGATACTTTCCAACCTGATCAATAATGCCACCAAATTCACCAAAGAGGGACGGATCGATTTTGGGTATACCCTGAAAGACGGCTTCCTCGAATTCTTTGTTATGGATACTGGTATCGGCATACCTCCGGAGCATCATGAAAAAATATTTGAACGTTTTTTTCAGGTTGACAATGTCATTTCAAGAAAATTCGGAGGAACTGGACTGGGTCTTTCAATATGCAAAGCATATATTGAACTTCTTGGAGGCAGGATATGGGTAAGCTCAAACCCGGGGAAAGGGACGGATTTTCGTTTTACCCTGCCTTATAGTTACCCCGAAAAGTCGAAAGAAAAGCCGGTGAAGAAAAAAGCCCCTTTGCTTTAATTATTCTTATTTTTTGGGGCGGTAAGAAATTGAAAAGATGATTGGCTCCGGGTTATCAAAATCGGGAGATTTGCACTGAATCAGGAAATTTTAGTACTTTTATGACTGGAATCGATGAAACGATAAGATTCCGGCTATCGGTTATTTACTAAATCTTCAAAGATGAAGAAAGAGCAAGAGTTCTATATATTCATGATCATAGCTTTAGTGACCCTTACTTTTCCCGGATGCGTGTTTTTGAGGGCTCCCACTGTTTCAACGACTGAGGTTACCTATATTGGACCCAACAGTGCAATTGCAGGAGGTAATGTTGAGCACGATGGCAATTCAACTATACTTGTCAGGGGGGTTTGCTGGAGCACAAAAAAATCGCCTGATCTGGAAGATGACAGGACCACCGACGGATATGGTGAGGGTATGTTTTCGAGCACAATTACTGAATTGATTCCAAATACGTTATATTATGTGAGAGCTTATGCAGTGAATGAGGAAGGAGCTTCCTATGGGGAACAGGTTTCATTTACTACAAGTTTGTATGGAGTTCCCGAACTGACAACATCACCGGTTACCGGCGTTACGCAGACTTCTGCAGTATCTGGAGGTAATATAACTTTTGACGGAGGAGTCGCGGTAACTACCAGAGGAGTCTGCTGGAGCAGCTCAAAACCTCTGCCCGATATTTCAGATTCAAAAACAACCAACGGAACCGGAAACGGATCATTCACGAGCAATATATCCGGTTTAACCGGTAACACAACATATTATGTCAGGGCATATGCTACTAACTCCCAGGGAACAGGATACGGTGCTGCGATTCAATTCAAGACAGGTGCCCTGCTCCCGACAGTTATTACCTCAGTTCCGTCTGCAACATCAACCACAACAGGTACGGGTGGAGGGAATGTTACCTCCGACGGAGGATCTGCGGTAACTGCCAGGGGTATCTGCTGGGGCACTGCTGCCAATCCGACAATTTCAAACAGTCATACTGCAAACGGAACGGGAACAGGAATTTTCACAAGCAATATGACTTCCCTGGCTGTAAACACAACTTACCATGTCAGGGCATATGGAACAAATAGTGCAGGAACATCCTACGGGGCTGACCTGATATTCACAACTGACCCTCTTACCGTAAATGATAATGACGGCAATTCCTATGGCATAATAAGGATCGGAACTCAGCTCTGGATGCGTGGAAACCTTGAAACAACAAAACTCAATGATGGGACAGCCATTGCTTTAACCGAAGGAACATCTGAATGGAGCAGTCTGACAACAAGCAGTTATTGCTGGTATGGTAACAATATTTCATACAAAAACACTTATGGAGCCCTGTACAACTGGTATGCTGTCAATACAGGCAAGCTGTGCCCGTCAGGCTGGCATGTTGCCAGTGATAATGACTGGCTCACCCTCAAGGATTTTCTCGGGGGAGAACTTATCGCCGGAGGTAAGCTTAAAGAAACCGGTACATCTCACTGGGCATCTCCAAATACAGGCGCTACCGATGAACTTGATTTTACAGCGCTTCCCGGCGGATGGCGCACTGATGCGGGGTCCTTCCAGAATATCCGTAATTATGGTTACTGGTGGACCTCGACCCTGATTACACCTAATGCGTGGTACCGTCATATTCAGAACGACAGCGAAAAGCTGTTCAGGGCAACCAATGGACAAAATTTCGGTATGTCGGTCAGGTGTATCAAGGACTAGAGGCCGCTTTTCCGGATTTTATATGGCTGCATATTCATCATAGGTTTTTTACCAGTTATCAAATTTCATTTGGTTTGTAATGAAATCACGGTTTATTTTGCCGTCGGTTTTTTTACAGGAATTTATTGTCTGGGAAAATTGATTTAAGACACAATTTAAACAGAAGGTTTTAGTTTAAACCATTACTAAATGTAATATTTTATGAAAAGGAAGTTTGGATTCTATGCAGTTATTCTGATTACAATGTTTATCGGAGGAGTGGTATTTCTTACTGGATGCAAGGAAGATCCGGTTGTACCGACCTTAAGCACTGTCGTTGTTTCAAATATTACAAGGAACACCGCCTCCACCGGAGGATCTATTACCGAAAACGGAGGTGCTGAGGTAACATCAAGGGGTGTTTGTTATGGGACTGCCTCACTGCCCGAGATATCAGGTCCTCATACTTCCGACAACAAAGGGGATGGCAGTTTTGTAAGCGATCTGACAGGACTGACTCCAGGAGTAATGCATTATGTCAGGGCTTATGCCACCAATGAAGCTGGGACAGCATATGGAAATGAAATCTCTTTTTCAACCATGCCTCTTACCGTTGCTGAGCTAACTACTGCAAATGTGACCGGTATAACTTCAGTTGCTGCAGTATCAGGAGGTAATATTACATCGGACGGAGGAGCCGCAATAACCATCAGGGGAATATGCTGGGCTGCCACCACGAATCCTACCATAAGCAACAGCAAGACAACTAATGGAAGTGGAACAGGTAGTTTCACTGCAAATATTACCGGACTTACACCAGGATCATCCTATCATGTAAGAGCTTATGCAACAAACAGTGTAGGAACCTCCTATGGCAATGATATACCTTTTACGGCCTTGGCAATAACACCTACTCTGACAACTGCAGTTATCTCTTCGCCAACCAGGACAACCGCCGTTTCAGGAGGTAACATTACGGATAACGGAGGAGCGGCTGTTACAGCCCGGGGTGTGTGCTGGAGCACTTCTTCAGGGCCTCTGGTTACCGGAACGCATACTGCAGACGGATCGGGAAATGGTGCATTCACAAGCAATATAACAGGATTGAGTCCGGGCACACTTTATTATGTCAGGGCTTATGCCAGCAATTCAGCGGGCACCTCCTATGGCAATGAAAGATCTTTTACAACAAATCCGGTCCTGATTCCGACACTTACGACAACCGCGGTAACAAACCCTACTACGACAACGGCAGCATCAGGAGGTAATATAACTGATGACAATGGAGCTTCAGTGACCTTACGGGGTGTTTGCTGGAACACATCCGGAAATCCGACCGCTACAGATTCACATACGTCGAACGGAGCTGGAACCGGTAGCTTTTCAAGCAGCATAACCGGATTGACTGCCGGAACGGTTTACTATGTCAGGGCATATGCTACAAACAGTGCAGGAACAGGTTATGGAAATCAGGTATGGTTTACCACCTCCGCTGCAGATATCGATGGAAACATATACCCGACAGTGGTTATTGGCACACAAATCTGGATGCAGTCTGATCTGAAAACAACCAGGCTTAACGATAACACTCCAATTCCTAATGTACCGGATCCTGGTTTATGGGCAGCTGCAACCTCACCAGCTTATTCCTGGTATGGCAATAATGCTACATACGGTAATACATATGGGATACTGTACAACTGGTATACTGTTGAAACCGGTAAATTATGTCCTTCAGGGTGGCACGTGCCAACTGATGCTGAATTCAAGACTCTTGAGATTTATCTTGGGATGACTCAGGGTGATGCTGATATTACAGGATGGAGAGGGATCAATCAGGGAACCCAATTGAAATTTACTTCGACATGGACTCCCTCAACAGGGACAAATTCAAGCGGATTCAGAGCCCTTGGAGGAGGATACAGGTTTGGGATGGACGGATCATTTAACGATTTGAATGTTGTAGGTTACTGGTGGAGCTCTTCTTTGCACTGGGGTGATGCAACAAAAGCCCTGTATCGCCGTTTAGACAGTAATGAACCGAGAGTGTACCGGGAAGGGGTCAATAAGGCAGGC
>DAIUKI010000031.1:0-13915 GCA_036848255.1 Bacteroidales bacterium
CGAAATTTAAAGGTGGCATCGATCCCTCTAAATCGGGGTTTACTATATCGGATCTCCCTAACGAATCAGTTTTGGCAGCCAATAAAAGTGTCGATTTCAGCACTCTGTTCCTGGGCCTTGGATTCTTTATCATATTATCGGCTTTTATACTCCTTATCCTTGTTGTATCAACCTTCTATGAATCAAAAAAGGATCATATCATGACCCTTTATTCGATCGGGTTTGCAAACCGGGGGATTGAAAAAATGCTTTTCCTTGAGTCCGGCATAACAGCGGTTATCGGAGCCCTACTGGGCGCTTTTACGGGCGGATTATTCAATATGATCATAATAAAAGCTCTTAACTCTGTCTGGCAGGGTGCGGTGCAGACAAATACCCTGGTCCCTGGCTTTGATCCATTGTCAATGCTTATTGGATTTACCGTTACAATTACAGTCATCCTGCTTATCCTTAAAATCAGATCTTCAGGATTTCTGAAACACCTCAGCAAGGCTGAGACCGGAGTAACTGTGAAGCCTTCGGCCAAAAAGAACCTGGTTCTGATGACTGTATTTATTATTGGTACTATTGTATTGGCAGTTTTGGCATTTTCCCTTTCCGAATATTCAACACCACTCTCCTATTCTGCAGGTGTTATGGTCTTTGCCACCTCGATCCTCCTGATTCGCCAGTATTACATGGGAAGGCAAAAATCAGGTATTTACAGCTTCAGGAATAAGAATCAGATTTCGGATTACTATTATTCCTTTAATCCCTCACAGGCCATTGCCCCGGTCCTGTTTCTTGCTGCAGGGTTATTCGCAGTAATAATCACAGGTGTTAACAGAATGAATATCAGCGACAATATGCTGAAGCCTTCAGGAGGTACCGGCGGATATCTTCTCTGGGGAGAATCATCTGTCCCCGTCAGGGGCTCTCTGACAAGCGGATCAGGCAGGAGTGAATACGGACTTGATGAGCCTGATCTTAAAGAGCTTTCGGTTGTGCAAGCACGAAAAACCTCAGGTAACGACGCAAGTTGTCTGAATCTCAATCATATCGCCTCTCCCCCGCTGCTGGGAATTGATCCTTCGGAATTCGTCAGGAGAGGATCATTTTCATTTGCTGTTACGATGAAGGGAATTGATGTTTCTAATCCCTGGCAAACACTTGATTATCCCCCTTCTAATGGAACAATCTACGGAATTGCCGACCAGACAGTGCTCCAATATGGCCTGAAGATCAAAACAGGAGATACCCTGAAGATCCGTACTGAAAGCGGACAGGTTCTCAATGTTGTTATATCTGCCGGATTGAAATCTTCTGTATTCCAGGGCTATGTAATAATAGGCGCTGATAATTTCAGCAGATTCTTCCCTTCAATATCAGGCAGTCAGGTTTTTCTGGCTGACGGTGATCCGGCATTATCAGAACTTTATAAGAACACCCTTACTGAGCGGTTATCTGAATATGGGGTTCATTTTGAGCCGGCCCAGGAAAGACTTGCTTCATTTTTTGTAGTTACAAACACATATCTGTCGGTTTTCACCATTTTGGGAGGTATTGGATTGATCCTTGGTGTGGCCGGACTGGGACTTATACTCATCAGGAATTTCAATCAGCGTAAAAAGGATTTCGGGTTAATGCTTGCACAAGGGTTTTCAGTAAGAAGTATCCGTAATATTATTTTCGGGGAACACGCAAGGATCCTTCTGGCCGGTATCTTTACAGGTGTTATGTCAGCACTTGTGGCAACGTTTCCCTCAATAAAGAATAATTCTGATCTCCCCTGGAGGACAATGGCTGTAATGATAATTCTGATACTCATTACAGGGCTCATAGCACTTGCGGTTTCGGTAAAATCGATTAATAAGGATACCCTGATAACCAGGATCAGGAAGGAGTAATTCTATTTTTTCCCGACAGCGATAAGGTGATGCTGGGTTCTGAAATATATAGTTCCGTCAGTTATGGCAGGCGCTGTCATGCAAATATCGTTCATCGGAATTTCAGCCAGCAGGCTGTAAGTATTGCCATCCTTAATTATGTAAACGGTCCCCTCTTCATCTACGATATAAATCCTGCCATCCGATGCAACCGGAGACGCGATAAAGCTTCCGGCCGATCCCAGTTTGGCATTATATACTTCTTTTCCTGACGCCGGATCGAGGCAACTGATAGTACCGTTCCAGTTGACATTATAGAGCAGATCTCTGTAAAGCAGCATTGTATGCATATAGGAGCCGCCCCTTGGAATACTCCACTTAACTCCTCCGTTTGAAGTTTCGTTTCCCTTCAGTGTAATATCCCCTGCAGCGTTTGTTCTGACGGCAATTATCGGTGAAAACTTCCCATGGGCGCTGTTGAAATAGATAAGATTCTTCCCAATAATTGGTGTCGGGATAGGTATATCTCCGCCGCCCGACATTCTCCATACCTCTTTTCCCGTGGCAAAATCATATCCTCCTATGTGCTTGAATCCATTAACAGCAACATAAGTTCTGCCTTCATTTGTATAAATATTGGGTGTGCACCAACCCGGATATTCATCCCTTTCTGATTTCCAGAGTTCCCTCCCGGTTTTGACATCATAAGCAGCAACAAATGAGTTTTCAAGCACATCGCATTGAATAATGACAACTCCATTATGAATTACAGGAGAACTGGCAAATTCCCATTCTGCATTACGCATGGAGAAAAACACTGATTTCAATACTCCGAAATCTTTCTGCCACAGCAGGTTCCCGGCGATATCATAACAATACAGCCCTTCGGAACCAAAAAATGCAACGACATGCCGGCCGTCCGTGGCAGTCGTTGTGTTGGCATGTGTCGATTTTGGATGCCGCTTGATTTTCGGAACTCCTTTATAAGAAGTTCTTTCCCAGATAATTTTGCCGGATGACTTATTGATGCAATAGACTTTCCATTCATGTACCGATGCATTATTAACAGGGTTGACATCTCCATAAAGGCCAGGCTTGAAGCCAGCATCATCTTCATCACTGATGGCAGTGGTAATAAACAATCTGTTTTCCCAGATAACCGGACTGGAAATACCCATGCCCGGTATTTCTATTTTCCATTTAATATTTTCCGAATTATTGAAATCAAATGTCAGGGGAAGATTTGCATTGTCAAGAACACCTGAAGCCATGTATCCCCTGTAACCGGGCCACTGCCGTTCAGGCAGAAGTTGTCCGGATGAGATTGATGTATTCAGGCAGAATACAAGCAGGATTACGGGAAGAAAGAATCTGAAGTTCATTTTTTAAATCTGTTTAGAAATTTTACCGGACTAAAAATAGAAAATCAGAACGTCATTTTCAATTAATACGAAGCTTTTAGAATTTAATGTTGTAATTGACAGAAATAATATTCATGTCCGATAATTTCGGAAAGAAATCCCTCTGATAAATATATTCGATTTCAATTGAATTCTTCTTTGAAATATTGTATTCAAATCCTGCCATGAACCTCTTTTTTTCAACGGTTCTTTCAACCCCGGAAAACATCGGAAAAAAAAGTTCTGCGGAAAGATAAGGATTCACCGGAAATGACGGGATATTGTAAAGGGCTTTAAGCTTCAGGCGGCCAACTTCCTTCGACTCCCTGTCATTTTCATCCTCAAAGTATGTTTTGTAACGCTGCTGATACCTGAACCTGGCAGAGATGTCAAAATCCCCGAGCGGCAGTTTACCTTTCAGGTCCGCGAACCACTTATGTCTGGGATGGAACAACTCATCGTCCTCCTTAAATTGCGTATACCTGTAAGAGAGAGCTGCAGAAAGATATTTATTGAATTTATAATTCAGTCCGACATCAAAAAATGCTTCTTCAATTTCCGACACATTATGATAGGTCCTCAAATTGACATCAAAATTCAACTCAAGGTTTTTTATCAGTTCTTTTTCAGCCGCGATACCGGCCCATATACCAAAATCCTTTTCCTGCGAAAAAGTGACTGAGGCAGGGAGGATCAGCAGAAACAGCAGCAGTGGTCTCTTAATCATCATCATCATCGTTGTTTGAGTTTTTAGCTGAAGAACTGTTTTGGCTGATTTTGTCGGAATAATAATAGATGGTAAGCTCGCATATGTCACGAAGGAAATTTATTTTGCCTATATCAACCCTGTTGATCTTACGGATACCAGTCCTTTCCTGGAGGTCCCGGAGCAGCTCATCATAATTCTCCTCCTTGAGAAGATTCATCTTTTCATATATTATGAGCTTTGATGATTCATGCTTGATCAGCCATAATTTTTCAAGCCCGTACGTTATGAAGATGATTACAAAATTTGAAAACAGCAGATCAATAAGACTGGTTTCGGTATTTGTAAGCGCATTAATGACAGAAACCCCTATTACCAGGAAGAGATATGTCATTTCCTTAATTGGAAGCGCGTCGGTCCGGTACCGAATTATCCCGAATATTGCAAACATTCCAAGAGCGAATCCAATCTGGAGCTTGACGCTTTCAAGGAGGAAGCAAAGGAGGAAGACAATACTGGAAATCAGGATATATGTGAAAAGGTAATCCTTGCGCCTGGTTTTTGAATAGTAAAGCCATCTGACCAGTATCATTATCACAGTGATATTCAGGAGAAACCTAAGGACAAATTCGAGAAAGCCCGGTAAATCAATTAACTGAATTCCCGCGATATTCACAGCATCAGGCACTAAGAGATTTATTAAATTCATTTTCGATCCTGTTTAATAATAGAATTATTGGTTTAAGAATATTTTTCAGTGGCAGATCATAAAGAATGGCACATCCGGTGCAATATTTACTGAATGGTGTCGGATAGACGGAAAACTGCCTGATAAGTCGTGAAAAAGGAGAGCGGGCGGCAACTCCCTGACTTTTAAGCTCCAGTATTGCAACCATAGGCAATTCAGCACTTTTACCTTCAGGCGTTCTGAATGATAAGTCCAGATCGAGAGTGATCCTTTCAGGGGTGTCAAAACCTGTGAATGTCATCCTTGTAAAATGGTTTTCGAGGACCGGCTTCAGCGATCCGGGATCAAATGCAGCACGTGTTTGAATGAATTCAATCGCAGTTTCATTGAAGGAGTTACCTGCAGTTGAATTTTCAATTCTCCATTTGAGGGTTCTGCCCTTTTTTGTTTTCTTTTTTATTTCAAGAAATGTATTTCCTGTGGAGTTATAAGTTCTGAACCTTACCTTAAACCTTCCTGTCCTTTCTGTGACATGCTGTCTGAAAAAGGTGAAGTCATGAGTATCAAGATAAATGGTAGAATATGATGATATCCTTTGAGTGTTTATCTCCAGAACCCTGTACCTTCCCTTCATCAGTTTAAGAAGATCAGGAACCCGGTTGACAGGAAGAAGATACTTTGTATCAATCCGATCCATGAGCTTTTCCCTGTCAATCTCCTCAAGCCTGACACAATTAAAGGAATCCAGAATATTTAAAATCACGGGGTCCATTCTTCTTAGAAAGTTGTATACTGATATGTCTTTTTCGACTTCAGTTTTTTATTAGCATCAAAGACATACTTCTCGGTTCTCATCCCATCGGCGTATTTATATTCCGAGGTTTCGATGAGCCGACCCGACGGGTCAAATTCTTCTTCCTTTATTTTATTGTCATCTGAGTCGTACTGGTATTTGAAATGTTTGGTCACCTTGCCCTGCTTGTAGGTTATGTCTTCAATCAGATTTCCCCGGGAATCAAAATACTGCTCGGTGTCCTTGAACTTTCGGTTTACCAGCATATCGTACTTTTCCTGATATACTATTATGCTTTTTATCTTTTTGTCAGGTTCCTTCTTCTGTGCGTTTAATGTCGCATTCAGGCTTATAAAAAGCGTCAGGAGTATTAAAACTCTTGCTGTCTTCATTTTCTAAGGGTTATAGCTTATTTTAACGTAACCGGAGTGCCGAAAGTGTTCAAATGACACTAAAAAGTTCGGTACTATATCTAAGCAATGTATTCAGTAAGTCCGAGATTTGGCTCAGGGAGTTTGTTGGTAAGCGATTCATAGATAACAATAGCCGCACCAAGTGCAGCCGCATTGTTTATGACCGATGTGTAAACCTTTTTTGAAGGAAAGGCCTTGGCGAGCAGCTTCAGGAAGATCTTATTCTTGGCAAATCCTCCGGTTAAATACAGATTCTCAATATCATCATTGTCAGTAAGAATGAGTATTATCGCTTCATGGGCCAGTTCGCTCAGTTCACTCATCAGCTGATGATAGCCTTCATCAAATGATTTGAAATCAAACAGATCGATTCTCTCCCTGAATTCCCTCGATCCGGGTCCGCTGATGAAAAAGGCCCTTTTGTCGCCGCTATACCTGCTGTTCAGCATATTTAGAAGATCCTGGTCATACTTTACATTCTTATAAAAATTTTCAGTGGTCCTGAAATGCTCATTCAGCATTCTTAATCCGTTATCGTGCATGTTCCCAAGGAAAAGCCGGGATGATTTGACAGGCTGTCTGGTAATGCTCATATAGCACAGGCAGTCGTTGTCGAGTTGATCGACCGACAACTTTTCGTTGTTGAACGGATTCATGCTTATGCACCACGTTCCGGTAGAGATAAGGAGGAATTTGCCCCTGCTTCCTGTGAAATAAGGCGCCAGTGATGATGAACTGTCATGAATTCCGATCCCTGTATTGATTTTCTTCCCTTCAATTTCGACCTCAGTGAAGGTTCCGACCGGTACCGGCTCCGGAAGATTCAGTTCGTGATCGGAGACCCACGCATGATATTTCATGTTGTCAAAATCCCACAAACCTGTATGACAGCCTATTGATGTATGCTCCGAGCATATCTTCCCTGATATAAGATAAGAAAGATATTGGGGCAGATGGAGTATATGCCGGACTCTTGAAAATACTTCAGGCTTTTCGGTCCTTAACCAGAGAATCTGTATTCCTGAATTAAGCATTCCCAGCGCCGGAGAAGCAGTCCTCCGGCAGAATTCATCCTGACCGCCATATCTCCTGTAGAGCCTTTCAGGGATTCTTTCATCAATTGGTTTGAGGTAATTGTAGGCTGGCCCTATCCGCTGGCCATTTTCATCAAGATAGACTATTGTGGCGCCGTAGGCGGCAAAATTCAGGGCAGTGAGTTCATATTTTTCTGAATGTACAAGTTTGACAATGGACTCCCTGATCCATTTCTCGATTAGCTCTATATTGTCGCACTCAAATCCGTCGTCATCGAGTATCTCCGGAATCCTTATCTCCTGCTCCAGAACCAGCTTGAAATCATAATCAAACAAAAGCAGTTTTTTGTTGGTTTTTCCAACGTCAAAAATGCCGATAATTTTCTCCTTCATATTCCTCCCGGTTCTGCTTCGTGATCAAACAGATTAATAGTTATTCCTATCTTTTTGCCAATACCTCAGCCTCATATTTTATTATATCCTCTATGTACTCCTGGCCTGCCGGAACCTTGCTTTTCAGGCAATAGAAGTCCCAGACGGCACCGAAGGGCTTAGTTTTCATGAGTTCGAGATATGACAGCCTTTCAAATGTTTTTCCTTGCTCTTCAAATTTCAGAAGAGTCTGGTAAGGTTCAAGCATTGCAAACATGAAGGCCATCTGAGCTGATCTTGTACCGATCACATAAGCGCCGATCCTGTTAAGGCTGGCATCAAAGAAATCGAGGCCGATGTTCACTCTGCCAAGAACCTTTGCCCTCACAATCTCCTGTGCGATCATCAACAACTCATCATTGAATGTCACAACATGGTCACTGTCCCACCTGACTCCCCTTGTGAGGTGGAGAAGGATCTCGTCTATATACAGAAGTATTGATGATATTTTGTCTCCCACTTGCTCCGTCGGGTGGAAATGACCATTGTCGAGAGTGATCATTGTATTGTTCTGTACCGCATATCCCAGGTAGAAATCATGTGATCCGACCACCATCGATTCCGAACCTATTCCGAACAGCTTGCTTTCAATCGAGTCTTTCAGATATTTCTTCGGATATTTTATTGTAAATATCTCATCGAGCGATTTTTTAAGGAGCTTGCGCAAACCTATCCTGTCAACCGGTGTATCCTTTGATCCATCGGGTATCCATATATTATGAACCGAGGGTGTCCCAAGCTGTTTTCCCATTTCGGCCGCAATGTCGCGGCATCTCTTGTTATGCTCGACCCAGAATTTCCTGATCCTGGGGTTCTTGCTCGAAAGCGTAAAACCATCATCTGCAAGAGGATGAGAAAAGCAGGTGCAATTGAAATCAAGGCCGATTTTCCTCTTTTTTGCCCAGTCGATCCATCCCTGGAAGTGTTTCACCTCTATCTTATCGCGATCGACTGGTTTTCCGCCAAATTCTCCATAAATGGCATGAAGGCTCAGTCTCTGATTTCCGGGGAGAAGCGACATGACCTTATCGAGATCGTCACGCATCTGAGTGATTGTTTTTGCTTTACCGGGATAGTTTCCCGTTGCCTGGATCCCTCCTCCGCCAAGCTCAGCACCTTCTTTTTCAAAACCGCCTACATCATCTGTTTGCCAGCAGTGAAGGCTGATCACCAAATTGTCCATCTGCTGAAGGACCTTTTCCGTGTCAACACCGAGCTCCATATATTGCTCCTTCGCCAGCTGGTATGATTTCTTAATGATCTCTTTATTCATAATATATCATTTTTTATTTGAAAAATTTCCCTATTTCTTTATTTCCCTATTTCTTTATTTCTCATTTTCTCTGATCTTCATTCAAGAAAGAATACCTGTTCAAGCGGGACCGTTACCGGCGAGTTGTCGGGATTCGTTTCCATGATATCGGCCATGTATTTCCACCATTTCTTTACAATTTCCTCCGTGCCAAGGTCCTGTGAGGAGGTCTCTCCCGATTGTTCCTGGTAGGCAAAAAGAATATTTGTCTCTTCATCATAGAATATTGAATAGTTACCTACTCCCTGATCCTTAAGCATTTTTACAAGTTCGGGCCATATTTCACCATGTCTCTTTATGTATTCCTCCCTGAAGCCCGGGAACAGTTTCATCTTAAATCCAAATCTTTTCATGATCCTCAGATTAACCTAATTTGACAACAAAAGCTGAAAGTATAAGAACCACAATGCCGATCAACAGAATGACAATTGTTTTCTTGTTGACACCTTTCCATTCGTTTAGAACGATTCCCCAGATATTGCTTATTGCAATGTTAAGGGCCATCAGAATGCTCCATCCAAAAACAGCCATCCCCGTGGGTAGTTTGCTTGATCCCATTCCGAAGAAATGGAACTGCAGGAACCAGAGGAATCCTGCCAGAAACGTGAAAGCCAGGTTATTCAGAAGCACTCCGCCTGTTGTGGAAAAGTAATCAGTGTAGGTTTTGTTTTTGATGTTCAGATATCCGCAATAGATCAGATTTGTCAGAAACCCGCCGAAAAGGATAAAAATAAGCGTCGGATTTTTCTGATACAACGGGTTAGTACCATGGGCCAGAGCAACATCTTCAATTGGTTTTCCTGCTTCAAATCCGAAATTGAAACAAGCACTCATTATCCCTGCAAAGATTGCAATAAAAATACCTTTTTTCAGGGCGAATTCCTTTACCGATGCTCTCTTCTGTTCATCAGTCATCTCCTTGCTTTTAAGAGCTCCGGCATAACCAATTATTGCAATTCCAGCAACGGTAATAGCCACTCCGATCATAGTAAGGATCCCTGCCCTTGATGAAAACAGATTTTGTCCGGCAACAACGGCAGGAATTATTGTTCCGAATGCGGCGCATAATCCGAGTGCTATGCTTTGCCCCAGTGCAACACCCAGGTAACGCATACTCAGTCCGAATGTCAGCCCTCCGAATCCCCACAAAACCCCGAAAAACATTGCCATAAGCCTGGCTGAAGAAGGTGCCTCTTTTAAAATAGGTATCAGTTCACCCTGGGGGACGAAAATCAGGGCAAACACCCAGGGAGCGATCAACCATGCGGCCACTCCCTGGACTATCCAGTAGGATTCCCATGCCCATCCCTTTACTTTTTTCAACGGAACATAAAAGCTTGCGGCACCTAAACTGCCCAGAGCTATTAAAAGTATTCCCGCAATAGGATTCATTAATTGAATGATTGGTTTAAGGCAAAATAATAAAGAGTTAAAAATAGTTATTTTACCTTTCTTAAATCCGATAAAAATAGATAAATTTCAAAACTCGATTACTAAAACCTAAATCTCATATTATGAAATCATTAAAACTGATCCTTTTCCTTCTGATTATTCCGGCGATCTCATTTTCACAGGATCTGTCAACTTACGATCTTACCTGCGGGCACAGGAAGAACCCTGTCGGAACTGATGTTCCGCAGCCCAGGTTGTCGTGGAAGATGAAAGGCTCCGGGAACAACATTATGCAGAGTGCATATTCAATCAGGGTGGCTACCGATCCGAAGTTCTCTGCTTCGGCAATTGTCTGGCAGTCAGGCAAAACGGTATCCGGCGAATCTGTCCTTATAACATATAGCGGAAAGGAACTCCGGCCCGGGCAGAGATACTACTGGCAGGTAAGGGTGTGGGATAATCAGGGCCGGGCATCAAAATGGAGCGAGACAGCATTCTGGGAAACCGGATTGATGTCGCCTGGGAACTGGAAAGCAAAATGGATCGAAATGGAAGAGGATACTAACCGGTACTCCCCTTCGCCTCATTTCAGGAAGGAGTTCTCTGTTGCAAAGAGCATTTCCAGAGCGGTTGTTTACATAACTTCACACGGCTTATATGAGCTTCACCTGAACGGAAAGAAAGTTGGTGACCAGGTGCTGACGCCAGGTTGGACCTCATACGGAAAAAGGATTCAGTATCAGGTCTATGATGTTACCGGCCAGGTTGTTAAAGGAGAAAATGCTGTCGGCGCCGTATTGGGTGACGGATGGTATCGCGGAACACTTGCCTGGGGCAATAACTGGGCCATTTATGGCAAGAGGCTGGGCCTTCTGATGCAGATGAAGATTACTTTCACTGACGGATCCGAATCGCTGATAATAACCGATGATTCGTGGAAAAGCAACAATGATGGCGCAATCCGGATGAACGACTTATATAACGGTGAGATCTATGATGCGACCAGAAAGCTTACCGGATGGAATCTTCCGGGTTATGATGATTCAAAGTGGAAAGCGGTCAGAACCGGCCTCTACACCAATACTATCATTGCCTCTGAGGGAGCGGTGATTAAAAAGACCGGGGAGATCAAACCCCTGAAAGTCTACCGTTCTCCAAAAGGAAGCCTTCTTGTCGATATGGGACAGAATATGGTCGGCTGGGTCAGGCTTAAGGTAACAGGGCCCAAAGGGAATGCAATTAAAATCCGTCATGCAGAGGTCCTTGATAAACATGGGGAATTCTATACAACAAACCTTCGCGCTGCAAAATGTGAGCTTAACTACACCCTTGCCGGAACCGGAGAAGAGATATTTGAGCCAAGGTTCACTTTTATGGGGTTCCGGTTTCTTGAAATAACAGGTTTCCCGGGCGATCTGACTGCCGACAATATTACAGGTGTTGTGGTCCATTCCGATATGCCGGTTACCGGGACATATGAAAGTTCAAATTCTCTTTTGAACCAGCTTCAGCACAATATTCAATGGGGCCAGAAAGGTAATTTTGTGGATGTTCCAACCGACTGCCCCCAGAGGGATGAACGGCTCGGCTGGACAGGCGATGCACAGGCATTCAGCCGAACGGCAGCCTATAATTTTAATGTAGCTGCATTTTTTACCAAATGGCTTAAAGATGTTGCACTCGATCAGAAGGCCGACGGGGCCGTACCCGATGTGATACCTGATGTTCTTAACAGGCAGGATGCTAAAACCGCTGCACCTTCTGCCGGATGGGGTGATGTTGCCGTCATAGTTCCATGGACAATGTACCAGGTTTATGGCGACAGAGAATTCCTTGAAAATCAATATCCCAGCATGAAGGCATGGGTTGAATATATCAGAAAGAAATCCGGTGATACCTTCATCTGGAAAGGCGGAAGCAAATACGGTGACTGGTTGTTTTATCATCCTCCTGTCAATAACCACAGCGAACCTGACGGATTCACCGAGCATGATTTCATTTCCACTGCATTTTTTGCATATTCGGCTGACCTGCTTGCCCGAACAGCCAGAGAGCTTGGCAAAACAGACGATGAGAAAACATATACTGACCTTTTCAACAAAATCAAAAATGTAATTGTGAGGGAGTATGTCACCCCGGCAGGGCGTGTCGGAACCAATTCGCAGACATCTTATGTGCTGGCACTTATGTTCAATCTGCTTCCTGAGGACCTGAGGCCAAATGCAGCAAAGTTCCTTGTCGATGACATAAAAAGCAGAAGGAACCATCTGTCGACAGGATTTCTTGGAACTCCGTTCCTCTGTCATGTGCTGACACAGAACGGGTTTAATGATGTTGCATATGATCTGCTGCTTCAGGAGACCTATCCCTCATGGCTTTACCCTGTTAAAATGGGAGCCACAACTATATGGGAGCGCTGGGACGGACAAAAAACCGACAGTACTTTCCAGGATCCTGGAATGAACTCATTTAACCATTATGCATATGGGGCAATCGGCGACTGGATGTACAGGGTATCGGCAGGTATCGATAATGCAAGTCCCGGATATAAGGAAATTATGATTCAACCCACCCTTACAAAAAAACTCAATTTCTCGAAAGCTTCATTTGAGAGTCCTTACGGCACAATCGCCTCGGGGTGGGAACGAAAAGACGGGAAGGTTTTTCTGAATGTCAAAATACCAGCGAATACCAAAGCGACAATCTGTTTGCCGGTTAATTCTGCAGAAAAAGTTAAAATTGGCAGCAAGGCGCTTTCTGCGGACCCGGATTTGAAAAATATCCGGATCAAGGGTGAAAAAGTTCTAGTTGATTCGGGTTCAGGAGAGTATGTCTTTGAAATTTCTGAATAGGAGACTGAAGGGGTTAACAGATTTTTTTCAGCTTTAGTCTCTTTTCCTGACCTGTTACTATGAGCTTTTTTGAAAATCATTTAGGTGAGTTTGCAGCCCTTTTAACCGCATGCTTCTGGACTGTGACATCGTTATCGTTTGAATCGGCCAGCAAAAAGATAGGATCGGTTGTCGTCAATATTCTCAGGCTCATTATAGGTTTTATCTTCCTGAGCATTTTCACACTTTTATACCGCGGATTGATATTTCCGGTTGACGCGGATTCAGTTAACTGGTTCTGGCTTGTACTATCGGGGCTGGTAGGCTTTGTCTTTGGTGACCTCTTCCTGTTTAAGTCATATACTTTGATAGGATCAAGGTTTGCGATGCTGATTATGACTCTCGTCCCTCCCATTACAGCATTCTTCGGTTTTCTGATTCTCGGAGAGAAGCTTACAATGTTCAATTTTTTTGGCATGACACTGGCATTCCTTGGAATTGCAATAGCAATTTTCAGCAGGAATGGAAAAGGTGACAGATTGTCCTTAAAACTATCGCCTCGAGGGATCCTGTATGCTTTTGGAGGAGCTGTAGGACAGGCTCTGGGTCTGATACTCAGCAAACTGGGGATCAGGGATTATGATCCTTTTGCTGCTACACAGATAAGAATTCTTGCAGGAATTGCAGGGTTTGCCTTTCTGGTAACAGTATTAAGGAGGTGGAATACGGTAGCTGCTGCAGTTCTGAACAGACCCGCAATGCTGCCAACTACAATGGGCGCCTTTTTTGGTCCATTTCTCGGAGTCTCTTTTTCACTTATTTCTATAAAATTCACTGAGGCTGGGATTGCATCGACGATAATGGCCCTGGTTCCAGTACTGATTATACTTCCGGCAGTGGTAATTTACAAGCAGAAAGTTACTTTTGCAGAAGTTGCCGGCGCAATTATTAGTGTGGCAGGAGTTGCACTTTTCTTTATTTAACGGGACCAAATAACCAGTAACCAGTTACAAGTAACCATCAGCCTGCACATATAATATTTTATGATG
>DAIUKI010000032.1:0-13633 GCA_036848255.1 Bacteroidales bacterium
GACAAAAATTAAGGTATCAGTTTCCTGATAAAGTAATCCTGCCCCGATTCCCCGATTCTCCATCCGTCGTTAAGGATGATCTGCCACCCCTCGCCGTTAATGTGATTCTTGTCAGTTTTCAGCCCTTTTGCTGTAATTCGCAGGTATTTGTAGTTGTTTGATACAAGGCAGTCTCCTTTGTCAACTGTGAGTTTTCCCCAGTTATCGGAAACACGCAGTGTATGGTAGAGAGTTCCCAGGGTGTCGAGGAAACGGACATTCTCGGGTTCGAAATCAAAATAGGGACTCTCGAGCTCAAGCAAAACAACCGGTTTTTCAGTGAACACACTAACCTGGTTATTCAGTCTCTCCCTGATATCCATTAGTCTCTTATCCTCCTCTTCATAGATTTCCTCAATATTATAGTGCAATGCTATGCTTCCTGCGACATCGCGGCATTTATCAGGCAGTTCAATGCGCCAGAGCTCCCTTACCATATTTCCAAGGTCGACCGTGTCGGCAGTTATTGCCTTGAAATCGAATCCCTTTGCATGAAGCAGCGTGGCATACAGCGCTCCGTGAACTGAACCGTATGATCTGGCATAAGATTGAAAGGAATAGATCCTGTCGAGGTATTCCAAAAGTCTGTTCTTATATTCCTCGGGGGAGTCTGAGGCAAGAAAGTTGTATGTAAATGTTGCCAGCCCCTCATAAGTCTCAAACCTGTTTTCAAGAGCGGCGGACGCGGGATATGATTCACGGTGGGAACCCCTGAAAATAAGTGCATCCCTTATTGCAAGGATCTGTTCTTCTCCTTCCGAGTCAAGGGCTTTTTTTAATGCTTTCCATTCGAGCTTTATCCAGAGCCTGGCATCCTTCTCATCCATGATGATCAGATTGAAATTCTCAGGATCCATGCCAGTCGCTTTCTGAAAGCTGTGAAAGAGTGCGTGGATACCTCTTGTTTTAATCCTGAAATCATCCTCTTCAACAGGCAACGGGGCCATCCCGAAAAGGGTTCCACCAAAGGTTACTGTTGTGGTGGTAATTATGTTTTCCCTGGGATACAAACCAATGTAAACACCATCCTTCATCTTAAGCAGTCCTTCATTGTCCGGTTGATTGGCAATGATCTTTCTGCTTGCCCTGTCGATGAACATCAGAGGGCCGTACAGGTTCCTGCCCCAGAGATTCCCTCCGTCCCTGTTGCAGGCCTCTTCAATCTCTTTAAAGCTTGCTGCAGCCTTTTCGGGAGTAAAATAAGTGTCCTGGATGTTTTCCCTGCACGCACTTAAAATCAAAAGGGAAGATATAAAGATCCATCTTTTCATTTTCCGCAAATATCAGCCAAAAATAGAAAAATTTCCTCTCTTTCCTGAAAACAGGCATATTTCAAAATGCTTTAAGGCTAAAATCGAGGCTTTTAATGTGATGGGTCAGGGCTCCGACCGAAATAAAATCTACCCCACATTCGGCATATGCTCTTATGGTCTCAAGAAAAATTCCGCCCGAAGATTCTGTTTCATAACGTCCTCCGATCATTTTAACAGCTTCCCTGGTATCGCTCAGATTGAAATTATCAAGCATAATGCGGTCGATTCCGCCGATTTCAAGGATTTTTCTGATATCGCCGAGGCTCCGGGCTTCAATTTCAACCCTGAGCTCTTTTTTTGTACGGGTGAGATAATCCCTGGTTTTCCGGACAGCATTTTCAATACCACCTGCATAGTCTATATGATTATCCTTCAGCATTATCATATCATACAGACCCATCCTGTGATTCATTCCGCCGCCTGTCCTTACTGCCTCCTTTTCAAGGAATCTCATACCGGGTGTTGTCTTCCGGGTATCCAGCACCTTTGCCTTCAGACCCCCTATTCTTTCTACATACTTGTCTGTGGTAGTTGCGATTCCGCTCATCCTTTGCATTATATTGAGAACCAGCCTTTCGGATTTCAGTATTGATTGAATCCTGCCGTAAACGAGGAAAACAATATCTCCGGGTGAAATTCTTGAACCATCGCTTATCAACGGATCAAATCTCATATCCCCGTCAATAATGCTGAAGATATCGCCGGCGACCGCACATCCCGACAGAAGACCCTGTTCCTTAACAAGGAGCCTGGCTCTGCCGACGGAATCATTCGGAATACAGGCCAGCGATGAATGATCGCCTTCCCCGATATCTTCATGGATGCACTCCGAAATGAAATCCTTCAGGATTTTATTGTGCATTGTCGGGTTCAATACGTATCTGATGAATTAGCAGATCTGTTCCAATCTTTTTGAGAAGAAAATAAACCCTGAAATTTCCATTTTCTGTTTCAAGGTTTCCTATGGCATACTGAGCATCATTTCTTGCCCCCTGATGACGTATAATAAAATCCTTGCAAGGGTGCTGATTGAAAAAATCCTTAAGGATTGTCTCGGCAACAACCTTCTTATAGAAATCTTCCTTTTCAAGCAGTACAAGATTTACCGTTGAATTCATATATTTTGCCAGTTCAGCAGCATTCCCCGACTTTATTGCAAGCGAAATGCCTGCAGGGATCTTTGTCTGATCCTGAGTTATCGGGGCCAGGGAAACAATTGTGAAAAAGACAACCGCAGTTGAAATTATGAATCTCATTTAATTCAGTTTATTAATATTCTGCTTACAGGTTAACTATGCAAATTTAAACTAATTTATCACAAAGAAAATCCGTTTCCGGAATCCGCCATAATTATCCTTGCCGGAGCAAGTTATTAATTATTATTTTTGTACAGGGTGCCTGACGATGCATCTCATACAAAAGTCGGGCCAATAATTATGAAAATCGCATTGTTGCAGACAGGAAAAACCTCGGAAAGATATTTGACGGAAGGTATCGCTATATTCGAAGATCGAATTAAAAAATATTCATCATTTGAAATCATTACAGTTCCCGATATAAAGCGCGCCCGCAGTATACCTGAACAGGAGCAGATGTTAAAGGAAGGGGAACAGATGCTCAGGTTTTTCAGGAACGACGATTATATTGTGATTCTTGATGATAAAGGGAAAGAGTTATCAACAATGGAATTCTCAAAGTGGCTGGGAAAGAGCTTTATGCTTCAAAGGAAAAGGATTCTGTTTGTCATTGGAGGCCCCTGGGGCATTTCAGGTGAAGTCATGAACAGGGCCGACCTTAAACTCTCTCTTTCAAAGCTCACATTTTCGCACCAGATGGTACGATTATTGTTTCTTGAACAGCTTTACAGGGCTTTCACAATAATGAAAGGAGAACCTTATCATCATGAATAGAACCATATTTACTCATTATGAAAGAAGGTAAACTTAAGATCACCCCGTTTATACTTGCAGCCTTTCTCATTCTTCTTGCCGTGTCGGCCGAGCTGATCTACCTTGGCGATTTTGAATACAGGTTCAGGACAAAAAGGTTCAACAGTGTTCTTAAGGAGAAAGAGCAGATAATGGAAAACTGCCTTGAAGCCATGAAGCCGATAGTTGAAAGCGGAGTGGCTCATGGTTCAGAAACGGAAAATATTCTTTTTGAAAAGGCCCATGAGAACGGTATAACAATTCTTGAGTATTTCGGTAACAGGCTTGTTTCATGGTCAGATACGGAGTTTGAAGCACCCCGCACACTTGTTGATTCCATTTATAAAGAGCCTTACGTGTTCCTTCAGAACGGGTGGTTCCTTACAAGGTCTGTTATGGCCGGCAGTGAGCTGATTATTGGCCTTTTAAGGATAAGAAGCGATTACGGTCTCGAGAACGATATAATAAAGAATGGATTTGCGAACCATTTCGGGATCCCGGCCGGCACCGGTTTCAGCAGGGACACTGATGCCTCCGGTTATCAGATATTCTCAGCTGACGGAACATTCCTTTTTTCCCTTTTATATCCTGCGGAAAAAATCAGAACAAACCTTATCCATATACCTCTTGCATTATGGGGACTGGCTTTCCTTGCTCTGCTTTATATGGCTCTGTGCCTCTCGAGGTGCCTGGCTGTCAGGAAAAAGGAGATTCAGGCTTTGATTCTGCCTTTTGTTATCTTTCTGGGGGTATACATTTTTGTTTTGCTGCTGAAAAAACCTTCGGTCCTCTTCCAGACTGAACTCTTTTCTCCATACAGGTATACAATGAACGGATTCATACCCTCACTGGGTCATTTGCTGATATTCACAATTCTGATATCGGCCCTGGCCCATATTATTTACACAGTATTGAAGAGGAGTGAACGATTCGTCGAGATTGACAGGACAAAATGGCTCAATCTGTCATTGCTTCTAATTCCGGGGGCGGTCCTGCTTTCCTTGTACCATATGGTTTTCAGCCATCTGATCTTTAATTCAAACATCAATTTTGAAACATTCAGGGTACTCGACCTGGATATTCTCAGCCTTACCGGCTTTGTAATTATTCTGCTTCTTTTCAGTGTTCCGCTTCTTTATTTGCTGAAGATATTCCAGGCAAAGAGACTGCCCCGAACCGCGACGGTAATTTTATCAACAGTTACGGCACTGGTTGTTTTTCCTGTTTTCTTTTTAGAGGACATTCATATACTGCTTTCAGCAATGCTGTTATTTTTAACGGTTACGATCCTCATATGGCTGTTAAGGACCAGGGATACAGTGTTGTTCAACAAAACGGTCATTTTTTCACTGGTTCTCGGATTGTACTCTCTTTTCCTGATAACCTACCTTTCAGATAAAAAATCCGAAGAAAACATCAAAATTCAACTGCTTACCTATTCAACTGAAAATGACCCTACGGCGGAACATCTCCTCCTCGATATGTGGCCAGCAATCTCATCCGACTCGACCCTGAGAAAAATGATGGATGTTGCTGTCTTCGGAAAGGATGATTTTGATGGTATACTGGAATACCTTCATGAAGAGTACTTTAACGGGTACTGGGGCAGTTATGACCTGAGCATAGTGCTTTGCCACATGAATGATTCGCTGAGTGTTGGTGTTCAGAACCGGATCTATGAGGATTGCTTCGACTTTTTCGGGGAGAAAATTCAGACGAGCGGGCATAAGCTTACAGGAACGGACTTCTACTTTATCGATAGCAAACAGGGCCGGGCAAGCTATCTGGGGAGATTATTATATGAGTTTGAGAACACAGGAAATAATGGTCTTTTCATTGATCTTTACAGCGACATTAAGATATTTCAGCCGGGATATTCAGAACTTCTTCTTGACAAGAAATATCACAGTTACGCCAGATTAAAGGATTATACTTTTGCGAAATACATTAACGGCGACCTTGTACTGCGAACCGGTGATTTTCCTTACAATATCACTGATGAAAAGTATGTTGAGGATGTAGCCGATTACAAATCCTTCAGGTCGGGTACTTACAATCTTTCCCTATATGTGAATGGTAATGTGACCGTTATAATAGGCAGGCTGATTGTCTCCTTCCAGGACATTCTGATTTCATTTGCATACCTGTTTGCTTTCATTTTCCTTTTTTCAAGCCTGGTTCTTTTTCTCGTCAGAAAACCCGGTTTCAGGACCCCGGCAGGATTCAACTTCAGGGAAAAAATGCAGATCTCCTTCATCAGTATCCTTCTGATCTCCTTCACACTTATTGGATTTGTAATAGCTTCCCTAACGATTGAGCAGTACCGGGCAAAGCATTATGAGAACATAAAGGAAAAGCTGAGTTCTATCAATATGGAGCTGGATAACAAAATATCGGCCGAGAAGACCCTCACTCCGGAATGGAGAAACAGCAGTAACAGTACTCTGGAAGAAGTTCTTGTGAGGCTTTCCAACATCTTCAATACCGACATAAATCTGTACGATCCCTATGGATTTCTGATTTCGTCATCCCGTCCTGAAATATATTACCGCGACCTTGTTAGCAGGAGGATGGATAATATAGCTTTCATTAACCTCTTCAGCCTTAAGAAGACTGAGTATTTTCAGAAGGAGAAAATCGGAAACCTTGAGTACGTTTCGGGATATGTACCTTTTTACAATACTGACAATGAGCTCCTGACTTATCTTAATCTCCCATATTTCAGGATGCAGAGTGTACTGGCGACGGAAATCTCGAACATGATAGTTGCAGTTATCAACTTCACGCTTCTTCTTATAGTTATTGCCATGAGCCTTGCCGTTTTTATCAGCGGGCGCCTTACCTCGCCTCTGGCAATGCTGAGCAGCAGGCTTGCCTCTGTGGAGCTGGGCAAGAAAAGCGAACATCTTTCATACAACGGCAGTGATGAAGTCGGGGACCTGGTAAGGCAGTATAACAGCATGGTTGATGAACTCGACCAGAGCGCTCAGAAACTGGCCAATTCCGAACGGGAGTATGCATGGAGGGAAATGGCAAAGCAGATCGCCCACGAAATAAAAAATCCGCTGACTCCAATGAAGCTGAATGTTCAGCAACTCTATAAATCATGGACCGATGGTGTTCCGGGTTTTGAGAAAAAGCTGGAGCGATTTACAAAGAACCAGATAGAATATATCAACAATCTTTCATCAATTGCTTCAGCATTCTCCTCCTTTGCCAAAATACCTGAAGCAAATCCGGTTGCCCTTGAGCTACTGGAACAGATTAGGATAACACTGGAACTGTTCAAGAACAGCGAAAACATTACATTCAGGGTAGGTCCGCCCCAGGCTGAAAATATTGTGATCAATGCTGACAAAGAACAGATAAACAGCATCTTCTCAAACCTTATCAAGAACGGTATCCAGTCGATACCTTCCGGGCAGGAAGGTGTCATAAGGGTTCATATTGAAAAGCAAAACGGGAAAGTGCTTATCACTGTTTCAGATAACGGGTCGGGTATTCCCGAATCGCTCAAGCCAAAAATGTTCACTCCCAACTTTACCACCAAATCATCAGGTACCGGACTTGGTTTGTCAATAGTCAAAAGGTATGTGGAAAATGCAGGTGGAAGGATTTGGTTTGAATCTGAATCAGATAAGGGAACGCTGTTTTTCATCGAGTTTCCGCTCATGAAGCAGGGTGAAAACCAGGGGCATAAACAGGATAAAACATAAATTTAGGATTTTCTCTCAATTATTTGACATTTTTAGCGTTTACTAGGGGTAATTCAGTTTTTTGATGACACACAAACACTCCTACCATATTAGTAAACTGCTGATTATGCTGTTGTTTATCTTTGGTTTTAGAGGCAGTCATTTGATTGCTCAGGAAATGATAAGCGGTGTCATAAACAACTATGCAAAGGTAAATTCAATCAATCCTGGATATGTATTGGTTCCGCCTGCACAGGCTGGCCTGTTTTCGGTAGGAGATTATGCATTACTTATCCAGATGCAGGGAGTTGGCATCAGGACGAATCCGTACGGGACAGTAATCCAGGAAAGATTTGGTACCCCGGGTGCTTATGAGTTTCTTAAGATTCAATCGGTCAATACCGGTACCGGCGAAATTCAGTTTACCCGCTCAGTCTACATCAACATATATAATGTAATGGGAAATGTTCAGCTCATCCGTGTCCCGTTCTATGATTCACCTGAAGTGACTGCCACTCTTACGAGCCAGCCGTGGAACGGCGGGACCGGTACAGGCGGAGTACTAGCAATGATGGTTGGAAAGAAGCTCACGCTTAATGCTGACATTGATGTCACGGGACAGGGATTTACCGGGGCGCCTGGTGTTGTGGGAATAGGTGAATGTGTTTTTACAAATATCCCTGCAAACAGTCTTGACTCCTATAACCTTACATGGAACAATGCAGGTTTAAAAGGAGAGGGAGTTGCAATTCATGATGACTTTGGAGTTCTTCTATACCCGGCCCATGCCAAGGGACAGGGAAGGAATTTTACCGGAGGCGGCGGAGGTAACGGAAGATTTTCAGGCGGAGGCGGCGGTTCAAACCGCGGCAAGGGTGCTGACGGCGGTATTGAAAATGCTTTACAGTGTACCATCGACCCTCGCGATGGCGGTTTTGGAGGTTTGAATATAATTGGTACAGTCATCGAGGAAGGGTTGTTTTTAGGAGGTGGAGCCGGAGCTTCAACTCAGGCATCCGGCTCAACTGCTTCGGCAGGGGGCAGCGGGGGAGGAATTGTTATTATAATTGCTGATTCAATTGATGGAAATAATCATATTATAAGATCGAACGGGATCAATGCGCTTAATTCGGTTTCGGATGCCGGGGCAGGCGGAGGAGGTGCCGGGGGCTCGGTTGCACTCTCATTCCAGGTGTTCAAAAGCCCGGCAGGGATCGCAACCAATGGAGGAAACGGAGGAACAAGTCCCGGCGGTTCTGGCGAGGGCGGCGGAGGCGGGGGCGGACTTATCTGGTTGAGCACCACGGGCATGCCGGCCACTATATCAGACGTTTCGGTTATTAATGGATTACCCGGGCCCACCACTCCGGCAGAAGGAATTGGTGAGATAAAATATGACTATTCCCCAAACCTTAACGGATTCCTGTTTAATGTGATACGGTCAAAGGAAACAGGAAACCAGGTTGACTCAGTTTGTTCAAATACCCTGTACGGCCAGATCGTCGGCACTATACCGGTAGGAGGATCACCCCCATATACCTTTCAGTGGCAGAGCAGCACCACCTCAGCACTGGCAGGATTCAGCGCTGCTGCCGGGACTAATAACCAGCAGAATTACACTCCACCCTTGCAATTAACACAGACAATTTGGTTCCGCAGGGTGGTTACTGATTTCGGAGCTGCAATTACCGACATCAGCCTTCCGGTTCAGATCATCGTCCATCCCTATATAAAGAATAATGTAATTGGTAATGCCGATATCCTCTGCTTTGGACAGAATGCTGCTGAAATGAATTCAGTTCTGGCACTCCAGGACGGGACAGGCATATATGAATACAAGTGGGAATCAAGTACTGACAATTCGGTGTTTACCGATGTTTTGGTATCAACCGCAGGATTTCTTCCTCCGGCACCACTGACCCAGACTACATGGTACAGGAGGACTGTTAATTCTGGAGCGTGCAATGATGTAAGCTCTCCGGTAATGATCAATGTACTGGATTTAATAAGCAATAATTCAATACTTACTCTGCCGCAGGAGATATGTGAAGGAATGACTTTTAGCAGCCTTGCTGGTTCGGCAGCACCAACGCTGAACGGCGGTGATAATACATTCAGGTTTTTATGGGAATCCAGTAATGATAATTCAGTCTGGACCACAGCCACGGGTACAAACAATTCGGCTGATTATGATCCGGATGAGTCTGCATCATTTTTTCCCGGACAGCAATACTACAGGCGGATCGTCTATTCCGGAACCGATGATGTGTGCAAGGATGTAAGTTCCCCGGTCCTTCTGAATCAATACCCTGTAATAACTAATAACCTTGTAACCCCTGCTGATCAGACTCTTTGTTCCGGATCTTCACCTCTGATGCTGAACGGTTCAGTACCGCTGAACGGCAAGGGTAACGGCTCATATTCCTATACGTGGCAGGACAGCACAAAATTTCATTCCTGGAGTGACATTTCAGGATTTATAAACAGTGCGGATCAGAACTTTACTCCACCGGTGCTTATTGATACCACAAGGTACAGGAGAATAGTAAATTCATCAGCCTGTTCCGACATTAGTAAATCAGTACTTATCAATGTACATAAGCCGGTCTCCGATAACATTATTTCGCTCCTGTCGGGAGGACTTGCCGATACAACTATCTGTAGTGGAGCAACCCCTAACAGGATTAAGGGAATTATTCCAACCGGAGGAACAAATATCGCCGGCGATTATGCTTTCCAGTGGTCATCATCTCCCGACAATAATTCATGGACGGTTATTTCATCTTCCACAGGGATTGAATTCCAGCCATCGCAGCTGACTGCGACATTATGGTTCAGGAGAAGGACAGTTTCAGGAGAGTGCTCATCGGAAAGCAGCCCAGTAAAAATTACGGTCCTTCCGGTGATCACAAATAATTCAATAGCAGGCGACCAGACCGTTTGCAAATCTGACACACCGGAACTTCTTGGTCAGGTACCGGGTCAGACCCTTGCAGGTGGAGCCGGAACGTATTCATATTTTTGGGAGCAAAGCACCGACGGGATTGTCTGGAATCCTGCAGCGGGAACTAACAATCAACTGAATGGAACCTACCAGCCGCCGGTTATGACACGAACAATGAATTACAGAAGGAAAATAAATTCGGGAGCAAACGATTGTTGCACAAGCACCTCAAATGTGCTTGAACTGGTACTTGACTCATTGCCGGTTGGTTCAGCCATCAATGCCGGTCGGGATACCATAATTTACTCCTTCGACCACATAGTTCAGCTTGTTGCGGATCCCCCTATCACGGGAGGAGTCGGAAAATGGACTCTTGTCAGCGGAACAGGCAGCTTTGGAAATGAAACCGATAATAATACAAAAGTCACAGGTTTGTCAATGGGACTGAACTCCTATCTGTGGACCGTGACCAGGGGTGCATGCAAGATGGAGGATGAGGTTAAGGTCACTGTTTATGACCTTGTGATACCAGAAGGCTTTTCCCCGAATAACGACCCCGCCGGTTATAATAATACATTCAGGATAAACGGCCTGGACCTGCCCAACCAGACGGCTGAGCTGACTGTCATAAGCGGAGCGGGTACCGAAGTGTTCCGTACCTCAAACATTAACGGGAATGAGTGGAGTGACTGGGACGGTAAAAATTCAAAAGGTGTTGACATGCCTGAGGGTACTTATTATTATCTCCTGAAGCTCACATCCAATGGGAACGGTCAGGTCTTCAGGAAAAGCGGATTTATTGTTTTGAAAAGATATTAAGGGATGATTGATTTCATGGATCATAAAACCGGTTTTAGGATTAAGACGCCTGGCAGAGTTATAATTCTGTCAATCATGTTGCTCTTAGTTTTAAATCCGGCTGACGGCCAGATCGCTGATTCAGCAAGAATTAACCTGGGATTTCCGGTCTACAGCCAGTATCTGCAGAATGGTCTGGTCATCAACCCGGCATACACTGGCACACGTGAGGTCCTGAGCGGCTTTATGTCGTACAGGATGCAATGGATGGGAACGAACGGATCACCCCTGCTTCAGTCCATTTCCTTTCATTCGCCGATGAAGAATGATAAAGTGGCATTGGGCATGATGGCCCAGTTCATGAAGTACGGGGCAACCAAATCAACAAGTATTTTTGGAAGTTATGGATATCATATAAAGCTCAAAAGAGGGAAACTCTCCTTTGGACTGAAGGCAGGTGTCGATATCTCAAATACCGACTACACAGGATTGCTTTTAAATGATCCCGGTGACCCTGTTTTTGAATCGAACGAAAAATCGCTTGTGCTTCCGAATGCCGGTGCAGGTGTTTATTACTTTTCTGACAGGTTTTTCGCCGGTCTGGCGATACCTTCATTCCTTAATTACAGGAGGACCGGCAACGGATCGGCTCTCCCTTATCACAGCTTCAGCCAGTATGATTTCCTTTTCTCAGCAGGAGCCCTTATCGAAATTGCGCCGGTTTTGAAATTCAAACCATCGGTCCTTATAGATTATTCGTTGCAGAACACTAAAAAGCTGACACAATTTGATATAAACGGGAACTTTATTATTGCGGACCTTATCTGGGCGGGTGGCTCGTGGCGCGTATCAGAACAGGTCGCTGTCGGTATACTGCAGGTACAACTGAACCACCAGCTTATGTTTGGATTTTCATATGATTATCCTTTTGGAAGGATGAACTCATATTCAAAAGGATCAACCGAATTTGTTCTCAGATATGAATTCCGGTACAAAGTGAGCGCCGCCAATCCAAGATATTTCTGATAAAAATGAAAAGAGGATCGACAATCATATTATTTCTGTTTATTTTCATAACTGAGAACATTCTGATGGCGCAGGAAATATCCCCGTATGAAGTCACAAGATTACCATTCAACCTTCCCGGGTTCAGTGAGATCTCCCCGGTTATCATAAAAGATGGCATAATGTTTTGTTCCGACAGGCGGCTCAGTGGGGTGACCGACCGTACCTCCTTCGATAACCGGAGGCTCTACAGTGTATATCTTGTTGAGAAGAAAGATACATCCGACTGGCGCAAGCCCAACGCATTAAAGAGCGAACGGACTTCCCAGTTCAACACCGGCCCTCTCTGTATCGCCACTGACCAGAAAACAGTCTATTTTACCAGCGAAATTGAAACAGGAGTGCCTTCAAGGAGCAGGAAATTCAGGAATCACAGCGGGATATTTATGGCTTTGCTCGACGGTCTCCAGCTGAATTCAATACAACCATTCAAACACAACAGCCGTGAATATGACATGGGACAGCCATCGATAAGCGCCGACGGCAGGTTTCTGTTTTTTGCATCGGATATGCCGGGTGGTCAGGGTGGATCCGACATATATTTCTGCGAATCATCGAACGGTGAATGGAGCGAACCTGTAAACCTCGGACCACAAGTGAATTCGGCGGGAGCGGATAATTATCCATGCATCCACTCTTCGGGAAAGCTCTACTTCACTTCCAATCGTCCCGGGGGGTTGGGTGGACTTGATGTTTATTATTCAGATAAGATTGACGGGGTATGGGAGACCCCGGTAAGGCTCCCCGAGCCAATTAACTCAAGCTCCGATGATTTTGCATTTGTCGCCCTTCCCGATCTCCAGAAAGGTTATTTCTCGTCAAACAGGAGAAGGAATGATGACATTTATGAGTTTACAACGACAATTATAAGAAAAGCTTCGTGTAATCCGCTCGAAATAAATAATTACTGCTATGAATTCGTTGAAGAGAATGCGGTGAAATATGATTCAATGCCGTTCAAATTTGAGTGGAAATTCGGAGATGGGAATACAGCCACAGGAAGGATTGTAGAACACTGTTATAACGAGCCGGGAAAATATCTTGTTCAGCTCGATGTTACCAACCTTGTCACAAAGGAAGTGAAGTTCAATGAAAAATCCGAACTGCTGCTGATCGAAGATATCGAACAGCCATACATTTCATGCCCCGAAACTGCCGATGCAGGAAGTGTGATCCGGTTCAGCGCCGACAGCACCAACCTTCCCGGCTGGGATATTTCGCAGTATTACTGGAGTTTTGGAGATGAGACGATTTCGATAGGAAAGAATGTGGAAAAAACATTCGGCCGACCCGGGACCTATAATGTCCAGCTTATTGTGTCAACAAAGCCGGAGCAGGGCGGAATGGTCAGAGAAGCTTGTATTTCGAGGAACATAACAATAAGACGGAAACCCTGAAAATGATAAACACCATATAGCAATTCATGAAAGCTGATACTGCAATACAAAAAATAATACTGATTCTGGCGTTTTCCCTGACGCTGTCCGGAGGTGGTGAGATCTCAGGACAAGCGGTTCCGGGTAAAGATGAGAATATCCCCTTCCTTGTCACTTTTGGTAAAAACGGAGAGACTTCGTGGGGAGATGATGATTTCAATTCGATATTCTTCTTCACGATACCGAAGGATTTCAACAGGCAGTTCTATATTAAAGTTATTGATCCCGATTGTGGGGGAGAAAATGATGAAATACAGGGGATATTTGATACCAAAACCATGTTCTCAGTATATGGAGGGAAAGGAGTTGATCCCGATAAGAACATGGCGTCGAGGGGTTTGAAGAACGGAGACAACTATAAGCAGGGAAATCTCCTGGCATCGAGAGTGTTTGGTGATGAACCCCAAATCGATAA
>DAIUKI010000033.1:0-13079 GCA_036848255.1 Bacteroidales bacterium
TATATTATAAGCAAAGCCAGCAATCCGCCAGATATTGAAAGCATTATAAGCCATCTGTAAGTCTTTCCCGCAACAACTCGCGCTGCTTCAGCTTTTCCCCGGATACGCTCGTAAACCTCATTCTCCATTTTTGTAATCAGGTCATAGAACTTCCCGGTGATCTCACTGCTGTTCTTTGCCAGCTGCAATTCCCGTAGTGCCAGTTCATTCCTGACTTCCTGGTTCTGTTCAACAATATCTTCCAGATCGGCGGCTATCTCCTTTTCGATACGAGTGGTATCGGGACTCAGGCTGAAAACTCTTCTCAGGATTCCCTGTTTTTTTGGTGTTCCCGACACGGAATCAAGTTGCACCGACAATCGTCTGAGATTTCCTATCACGTTATTATTTCTGGAAAGGACCAGCAATTTATTCCATATTATTATATTCTCCCCGATAAGATTGCTTATGGCATCGGTTTGTGCCAATAAAACCGAATCATTATTGCACTCCAGTCTTAATTTATTTACTTTTTCATCAATATGTGAGATAAAGGCATAATATGGCTTTATGTCTGAAGGATCTTTTGTTACGGTATAGATGCGGACACTGTTTCCTGCCTTTTCGATGTCGGTAGAGATCTCGCGGATGCTCAGCAGTCTCAGCTCGGGTGTCTCATCTATGCTGATTGAGGATACAATGGTGGACAGGTTGCGGTAAAGAAGATAACAGGTGGCTGACAGCAGGCTGACAGCCGCTATCATCAAAATGCCAATCTTGATCTGGATCGAATTTTTCTTAAGGTGTCTTTTTGCAGGGTCAGTCATTGACCCAAAGATACAGAATATCTATTTTCAATGTATTGCTGAAGATAGAGGCCGCAAAGTGCGGGAGCAAACTTGTCCTTTACCACAAAATAATCATAGGGTATACCGGTCCCTTTTTCCTTCACCGATTTTGACTGGGAGAGAAGTACCACCATTGCATCGCACGATTGTTCCCTGAGGAGCTTAATGACATGACCGGCATTGATACCGTCTCCAAGATAATAGTCAATGAAAACGGCAGTGTAATCACAATCAATTTCCTTCGATCTGATTTTACGGATATACTCATTGGCATCGTTGAACGATCGCAGAACCAGCTGGTACTCACCCCTCAAAAGCATCGGGTTGATGCTTTGCTGTATGGCATTCGACAGGAGATTGCTGTAGTATTCGTTATCCTCGATTACAAGTACTTTTATTGTTTTCTTCATGGTGTTTGTGTCTGGCGTTCACCGGTTCCCATCCAATAATGTGCCAGATCTGACTCTTTTTGTAAGCTGAATTGTATCTGATTCAGGATTAAAAGATTATGAAGTACATTATTCGGATTATTTGATTTAAGGATAAGAATATTTTCTCATTTTGAGAAACTTATCCGGATCCCATGGTGATTTATAAAAAAAACCGCCCCGGAAAACCGGGACGGCCTTATTATTTATTTTTTGTTAATTCCTTCTTGATGACTGCGATGATCCTGATTCCTTGCTGCTGCTCCTGCTGGAAGAAGATGAAGACCTGGTACCTGAACTTGGACCGGAGCTCCGGCTGGGAGCTGAGGATGCTCTTGCAGTGGGAGCAGAAGGTCTTGAGGAACTGACGGATTCCCTCCTTGGACTTGATTGCGGCGCTGCAGATGATCTGCCGGAAGCAGCCGGAGCTGATCTTTGAGAGGTTGCAGGTCTCTGCACTGCTTCAGGCCTTGAAACTGACCTGTTCTGTACAGCCGGGGTCGATCTTTGGGAAGTTGCAGGTCTCTGCACCGATTCCGGCCTGGAAACTGACCTGTTTTGTACAGCCGGGGTCGATCTTTGGGAAGTTGCAGGTCTCTGCACCGATTCCGGCCTGGAAACTGACCTGTTTTGTACAGCCGGGGTCGATCTTTGGGAAGTTGCAGGTCTCTGCACTGCTTCAGGCCTTGAAACTGACCTGTTCTGTACAGCCGGGGTCGATCTTTGCGAAGTTGCAGGTCTCTGCACTGCTTCAGGACGTGAGGCTGATCTGTTCTGGACAGATGATGGTATTGATCTCTGTGTTGTAGCCGGTCGCTGTGCTGTTGTTGTCCTCGAAGCTGTCCTGTTCTGAACAGCAGGGGTTGAGCTTTGGGTAGCGGACCTGCGGCTTGCTGTAGTTCCTGAGGTGCTTCTGTTCTGAACTGCCTGGTCCGGCCTCTGAGTTGTATTTGATCTCCGAACTGATGCAGGGCTGGTAACCGAGGGAGCCTGTCTCCTTTCGGCATATACCCTCGAATACTGGGCTTCACCTTCGCGTCTCATCTCGGGCCGTGAATAAGTGGAACTATAATGCCCTTCCCTTATTCTGCGGTCGACCATCGGGGAGTGCGACCTTATACGGCCATAGTAAAAGTCGTTGTACCTGTCGTAGCGGTTGTGGTTATAGCGCCTGTAGAACCTGTAGTAATCGCGGTAATCATTATAATGGTAACCGTAGTAATAATGCCAGTAATAAGGGCGCCACGGGTTCCAGTAGGAGGGGTAATAGCCCCAGTACCATGATGAGTGCCAAGTGGTATAGCCAGGATAATAAATATATCTTACAAGAGGCCAGTCAGCCACAATGTTTACATTCACACTAACTCTTCCGTTACCTGTATAGCCGGGATTATAGGTTCCGGCATAGTTGTTGTCGTCTACCGGTTCTACAATATAATTTCTTCCGTACAGGGCTTCGTCGCCGATCAGCTGTATCTGAACAGTCCCATTGCGGAACTTCTGGACCGTAAAAACAGCCAGATCCTGATTTTCCAAACGGTTTAATGCCGTCCTCAGAACTATATTGTGGACATTTCCGTCGATATAGTCGTTAACTGTAATATAGTCAACAAGGTTATCGCCGTTAAGGTCAAGGTTGTTTATCCTTGAATTTGCATCATTAAGGTTTCTCTCGAAATCCTCAAGGGTCGGGGATTCCTGGAAGAGATTCATTACTGCATAAAGGTTCAGATTGTCGCCAGGCAGTCCAAGGTATTCAGTGTTATCCTGCGCCGTAAGGGCAGTGCCTGCTGTTACCAGGAGTGCGAGAACCGGAGTGATTATAAATTTTTTCATTTCAGTATGGATTTGAAGAATCATTTGCTTTAAATGATGAATATCAAAACTCATACCAACTTTTAAATCTCCACCGATTTATTCAGCAGATGGTCCGCCTCCCTGACCTGTTCCGGGTCGCCGATAACATATGCGATGTCACCACCCCGGAGAACCGTATCGGCGGAAGGGTGCTCGATGACTTCCGATCCTCTTTTAAGTGCAAGAATTGTGACGCCGGTTCTTTTTCGCAGGTCAATTTCGATCAGGGTCTTTCCGTCGGCTGGCGAACTATTCTTTACATCCAGGAAAGAAATATTCATGTTCTGGAATTCGTCAAATACTGATGGCCTATTGACCAGATCCTTCTCTGTAAAGGCTCCGAGGCTCCGGTTTCTTATCCCCGTTATTATGCGGTTAATCTCCTTATTTGGCATGTGCCTTTTGGTGAGGATCCTGTTCATCATGTCAATGGCTATCTCAAGCTTTTCGGGAATGACTTCATCTGCTCCAACCCTGTACAGCTGTTCCACATTCATTACTGTTGTCGACCTGACAAGAACGTACGCTTTTTTATTAAGGCTCCTCACCTTTTCTATTATGGCCATGGAGGGTACCAGGTTTCCTATGGATATAACTATCACATCGGCATGTTCTACAAGCGCTTTTCGCAGGACTGGTTCATTTATTGCATCCCCGTAGACCACTACATCTCCGTCGTTCATCTTCTCACGTGCAAGGTTTGGATCAAAAACTATTGATATATGTCTGATGTTGTTGTATCTGGCCATAAGCGACAGCTTCATGGCACTCGGATCCTTGCCAATAATTACCAGGTGGTTCCTGAAAGCCGGTATTTCAACCTCCTTCAGAGGAAAGAGGCCGTCCCTAACTATCTTTGGGACCGGAAGTTTCGAAATAGTATTCACCAGGGCCGGCGAAAAATGAAAGAGGAATGGTGTCATTGACATTGTCATGACAGCCACCGCCAGAAAGAGGTGATAATAGAATTCAGGAAGGAGGGCATTGTCGAAACCGATCCTTGCCAGGATAAACGAGAATTCACCGACCTGGCTGAGCGCCAGGCCCGTAAGTATGGTCCCCTTCAGGGTATGTCCGAGGATGAATCCGGTACCGCCTGCAATAATGCTTTTCAGGATCATGACCAGTAAAAAACATATAACCACAAGCTGCCAGTTCTCCGTAACGAAGGAGATATCGAAAAGCATTCCTATGGATACGAAGAAGAAGCTTGAGAAGACATCCTTTATAGTAAAAAAGTTTCCGAAGATATTATGGCTGTATTCCGACTCCGATATCATAAGTCCGGCCAGGAAGGCCCCGAATGCCAGCGACATGCCGAGCTCGAATGAGAGAAGTGCAATGGCAAAGCAAATCAGGAATATGCTCATCATGAAAAGCTCCTGGTTCCTGGTCCTCGCGATGGCGCCCAGAAGTCGTGGCAGGAGCCATTTGTTTCCTGCATAGGCAAGTCCGATAATTCCTGCTACCTTAACCGATAGTATAAGAATCTCCCTGGCGACATTGACCGAACTCTCTGAAAGGAGATCGGTGAGGAGAAGCAGGGGTGCGAGCAGGAGATCCTGGAAAATGAGGATGCCGACCACCGTTCTCCCGTAATTTGAAGTCACCTCGGACCTTTCCTGGAGTAATTTAAGTACAAGTGCCGAACTGCTCAGCGCCATCAGGAAGCCAAACAGTAGGGCGCCTTCGCGGCTGATCCCGAAGAACCTCGATGCAATGTAGAAAACACCTGCTGTGACTGTGACCTGAATGAATCCACCGAGGAAGACTATCCTTCTTATCTTCATGAGGTGGGTCAGGGAGAACTCCATGCCGATTGTAAACAGGAGGAATACAACTCCAATTTCGGCAAGCATTTCGATATTAGGAACATTGTTTACAAGCGAAAGCAGATGGGGTCCGGCAATTATTCCTGTAAACAGATATCCGGCAATGGTGGGGATCCTGAATTTCGTGAATACGAGATTCACAAGTGTCGACAGTGCAAAAATTACAACTATATCCTTCAGGACCGTAAGTTCCATCTGGTGTCCGGCGATTGAATATTATTCTTCATCTATTATTCTTCCAAAGTTAAATTTTTTTCCGGTCACTTCATTGCCACCCTTTTCTGAACGTTTCCCCATTTCATTGTGCCGTTAAGACCTTGAGCAATAACTAAGTCTTTTTAGAGGGGTAAAAGAAATGAACAATTAAGAAAAAAATTATCTTTGTCAAAATCTAAAATGTCGGAACATGAGGATGATTAAAGCAGTAAATGCTTTCTGACCACTACAGGGACAGATTGAAACAGCACCGGATTTCTGCGTCCGAACACCAGTTTCAATTGTATTTTAATCATTAATATTCAAATTTTTTCTCTCATGTCTGACTGGAAAAAAGTCTTTGCAATAATATTTACGGGACAGCTGTTCTCGACACTCAGCAGTTTTGTTGTCGGTTATGCTGTCATATTCTGGCTAAGCATAGAAACCGGTTCAGCCGGGGTTCTGGCTTTTGCCACAATTGCAGCCTTGTTACCGCATATGGTCCTCGGCTTATTTACCGGCGTCTATGTTGACCGCTGGAACCGTAAAAGGACAATGATTATGGCTGATCTTTTCATTGCCTTTTGTACTCTTGTAATTGCCGTCCTTTTTTACACGAGTGAGGTAAGGATAACATACCTCTACATCCTGCTTGCCATGCGTTCGGCAGGTATGGCTTTCCATGTTCCGGCAATGCAGGCCTCCGTGCCCCTGCTGGCTCCCGAGGATAAGCTAATGCGCATAGCAGGTATCAACAACATGATCCAGTCGGTAAGCACCATTGCAAGTCCTGCCCTGGCAGCACTTCTGATAAGCCTGTTCGATATGACCTGGATACTTATGATTGATGTTGCGGGAGCGCTGATCGCCGTCATATCGCTTTTGCTGGTACATATTCCTGATCCGGTCAGGAAGAGGGATAATGAGCCCCATGTGATCAGGGAATTGGGTGAAGGGTTGAGAGAAATATACTGCAAACCAGGATTGCGGTGGATCTTTATACTGGCTGTTGCGACCACTTTCTTTATTATGCCGATAGCTGCAATGTTCCCGCTAATGACACTTCAGCATTTTTCGGGAACCACTTACCAGATGAGCATTGTCGAGATATCGTGGGGTATTGGTATGCTGGCCGGCGGGGCAATACTCGGCTATCCCTGGCTCGGAAAACACAAGGTTATAACAATAAACATGGTGTATATACTTCTTGGATTTACTTTCATGATATCAGGGATCCTGCCTGCTTCAGGATATCTGTTTTTTGCAACTATCACTGTCTTCGGAGGTATATCTTATGCGGTATATTCAGGTTCGTTCACTGTTGTGGTCCAGACAATGGTTGAACCGGCGACGCTCGGTAGAGTTTTTTCGATATATGGAAGCATAACCTTACTGCCCTCCATGATCGGCCTGCTGGCAACAGGATTCATTGCCGACAGCATAGGAATCGGAAATGCTTTTGTAATCTCGGGTATTGCCATCATAATGATCGGTATTGCAGCATTTTTTGTTCCTGCCATAAGGAAAATGGTCAGGGAGGAGATGAGACATGGAATCCGGCAAACCAGGGGTACAAATGACTCTATATCCTGATAGTGATCAGACTGATCAAAATGACTCTTATAGCCGGGAAAGCTCAATAAAATTGACCGGCATTTTAAAATATTCTTTAGTGGAATTATGGCAGGTAAAAATAATCACCTGTCTGTTTTTAGCAAACTCCTGTAAAATCTCAGCAGTTTTATGTGCTCTTTTCAGGTCAAAGTTCACAAGAATATCATCCATGATTACGGGCAGGGGTTCGGCATTGGTTTCATATTCCTCAATAAAGCCAAGCCGCAAACTGACAAGCAGTTGCTCCCTTGTGCCTCTGCTAAGCTGTTCAATTGTTTTCGATGCCTCCCGCGAGTCAAAAACAGTGATCTCCCGCTTATCGAGAGCCACATGGATCCTTTCATACCGGCCTGCGGTTATATTTTTAAAATATCTGCCTGAACTCTGGATTATTACAGGTTGTTTTTCCTTTTCATATTGTTCCCTTACATCCGTCAATATTTTCAGTGCAATTTTACCGGTCATCCACTCCTTGTATGCGTCCGTAAGCTTTTGCCTCTCAGTTTCGAGCTGAGTCATTTTTCCTGCCAGTTCTGACTCCCCCTCAATTTGTTCCATCTTGCTCTTATTCTCTCCCAGCTTTGTATTTTTGGATTTCAATTCCCCGGTTCCTGAGGTTATCTTCGACTCGAGATCCGCAACCTCATCCTTTAATCCGGCCTGTTCATGTATTCTGAGGAAATCTATTACATCACCGCCTGTATCTAACCCTGTAATCGTTTCAATTGTGTTGAGGGCATTTCTCCTTAACTCTTTCAATTCAAGAATCTTTCTGTCATTCTCATATTTCTTCCTGAAATCATCCCTGTCAAGGGCATTTACCGATTTCAACAAATCGGAAATTGTTTGATTATTCTCAGCGAGCTTATTACGTTTTTTTTCAAGTTCCTTTTTCTTTTTTGATAATGCATCTTCAAGTTCCTTTTTTCTTTTCGACTGAGCTTCTGCATAATCAAATTCTTCTTCAACCAGGATAAAAAGGGTTTCAATACCTGAATTATCTGGTACATTCCTTAGAAGAACAACAACTGATCTTACCTTGTCTTCAAAATCTTCTATAAAAGGATCTCTCGTCTCTTTTTGTTTCCTGCCCAGATCATCCCTTTCACCTATCTCTTTTTTAAGCTGGTTTACTGTTTTGAGTATTTCAAGCACCGAATCAGCTGACAGATCTTTTTTCAGGTTCAATTCCTTCTCCAGGTAATTTCCGTAGCTATTCTGCTTCTCTTTTTCTTTGATCCCTGCATCAGACAATTCTTTATCGATTCCTGCAACCGGATTCTCCTTTATGAGATACCTGCGGCCGAAAAAGATCAGCAATGCGATTGTGACGCACACGATTGCAACAGCATACAGGGAATAGTAAAATGCGGGGACGGAACCCAGTAAAAACACCAGTGATATCAGAATAAACAGATTCCCTGGTTCAATACGGCCCGCATTAGCCAGCATGCCCTCCTTCCTGGCTCCAAGCTCAATTTTTTCACGTTGAATTCGCTCGAGCTCTTCCTTAAAGGTTTTTATCCTGTCGTGGTGCGTGATGATATTTGTAAAATCAACGATATCTTGCCAGGTCCATTCAGAATTAATTGCCTTAAGCTTTTCAAGGATAACATTGTCAAGATCATCCATCCTCCTTCTGTCCTCCGCGCTGTCTGAAATTGTCTGCTTATATTTTTCCAGGTTTGTCCTGAGGTAATTTACAATTGCTTTTTCTGCCAGGATTTCATTGTTGAATAATATTGACCCCAGATCTTCTTCAATCTCATTAATTCCTTTATCCACGCTGCTTCCCATCTGCAATTCATCAATCCTGTCATTCAGATCTTTTTCCTCTTTCTCCAGTTCATTTAATTTATCGGGACCCTCTTTGGGATAATCCTGAGATTCAGCCAATGCTTCAAGTTCCTCATCAACCCTGACCACAGAAACGAAGCTCCCATAGCATTTCAGGTAATCCTCCAGCTTCCCTTTTGTCTTCCTGTTATCTTTAAGGTCTTCTTCAATAATATGTATCTCATCTGTAAGACTTTTTATTGTGTCGGTCAGTTCCATGTATTTTGGCAGATTCTCCTGAATTGTCTTTATCTCTGACTTTCTCTCCTGGATCGACTTATATATTGCCGGGATCAATTGTTTACTGCCTCTCTGGCTGTAAATCTGGCCTGTGATCTCCTGAATGTCGTTTATTATTTTGCCGATCGATATATTGCCCATTCCGGAACCGATGCTGAATATCTTGTCTTCAACTCCTGATACCGAAAGCTTATCGATATCTTTCAGCTCGTCGAGAGAAAAGGCAAAGACATTTTCATAGATATCCATTGTGGCGTTTCCCAGGAACTGGAGCCATTGGGTTTCATTGCCTGAACTGTTCCCATTATAAAACACGGAAATCTTATCGTCTCCCTTTCGTTCAAATACCACTTCACTGCCTGTCGACAGAATAGCCTTTATCCTGCCTCCATGACTGCCTCCATACAGGGGAGCCATTCTTTGATCCTTAAATCTTGGATAACCGAATAAGGTATACTTGAAGAACTTCAGCAGAGTTGATTTTCCTGCTTCATTTTCACCTGAAAGAATATTAATACCCTTAACCAGGTTTTTGATACTGTAACTATTGAACATCCCGAATCCGTCAATATGTATTTCACGGATGATCATTCTTCCCTTATTAATTTGTCCAGCAGAATCATTCTTGCCTTTTCAAGCATCTCTAATGCAGTGTTTTCACTGAAATTGTCAATCTCTTTTTTTGCCTGTGCATTTACAAAATCCTCTTCAGCGATTTTAATAAGTTCAGATAGCTTGTTATTATCTTCAAAATAGATGTCGAAGTTTTTCAACACTTCGGCAGAGAAACCCGATCCGTTTTTAATTCTTTCAATGTCGATTTCAGGCCGGGTATTTACGTAAATCTGGTCGATCCACCTTAAATATTGCTGATCATTCTGTCCTTCATTGAGAAGCTCCACGAGTTCATTGATTTCAGACTTATCATTTATTGATTTATGCAAACCGGTGCGCCCAATTAAGTTAATCCTAAGTATGTAATTAACCTCTTCACTGTAATTTTCAGAATTTTCCAGCGCATCATTTATCTTATCCCTGAGGAATTCTATTTTACTTACAGCGGACATGTCGATTATCAGATTCTCGAAACGAATAACCTGAGTAGGGATGAACTCAAAAGCCGGATCATGGCCTTCACTGATTTCAACCAGAAAACATCCCCTCTCTCCCGGTTCTCCGAAATCGCGGCCCTGTGGATTGCCGGGATACAATATCGTCGGATTTGAAGGTGAGACTATCCTTTTTTTGTGTATATGACCCATAGCCCAGTAATCGAATCCCTTATTTGCGACATCTTCCCGGGTAAAGGGAGCATAGTTTTCATGAGGGCCGGGTGAGCCGATGGTCCCGTGAAGCACGGCTATTGAAATCGGGGCCGGTTTCGGAGCCAGCCTGAATTCAGCCGCAAGATTCCTGGTTATTGCTTTTTCGTTGAAGCTTATTCCGTGAATGTCGGCAATTGCGGTATCAGCTTTCTCAAAGGTGTGGACCTGCCCTGTGGAAGGACCGAAACGTATTGCCATATCAGGTAAGTCGATTGTATCCAACCATGATTTCAGGGGATCATGATTACCGCATATAAAATAAGCAGGGATTCCCTTTTCGGATAATGACTTAAGTTCGCTTACAAATCTCAGCTGTGCCGCCAGACTTTTGTTTTCGCTGTCAAAAATATCACCCGAAATAATCAGGAAATCAACCTTTTTTTCTGAGCAAAGGTCAATTATATTCCTGAAGCTTCTGAAGGTAGCATCCTTAAGTCTTTTTGTAAGCTCGGAATTCAATCTGCTCAAGCCTTTGAAGGGAGTGTCAAGGTGGAGATCGGCCGTATGTATAAACCTGACTTTCGCCATTTGTATTCCTTAAATATTAGCCCGACCTAAATTAGATAAAATCTTCAGATTAATTACATGACTGGCGCCTGATACCAGTCGCCCTCTGCTTTGATTTCAAATAAAATTCCCGTCATAATCCATCCTTGGATCGGCATTAGACAGATCAATGACCCTTTGAAATCCGGTATTCCCGTTTTTATGGGTTGATGAACCGGCATTGTAGCACCTTGGGATGCCCCAAATGCCATGATAGATTTTACCGGCGCTGGAAAGATCCCTATGGTAATGTCCGAATAACAGCATATCGATCCTGTTTTCAATAATACTTCTTAACCCCTCACTGTCTTTCAATTGCATTCCGATTTTAAAATCAAAAGGATGGTGGTGCATGTAAACAACCTTCCTGCGGCCTGCAACTTCCGGCTTGTTCAGAATTCTCTTCAAACGCCTTAATTGTGCCTCCCCCAGTTCACCTTCGGAAAGGAAACGATCGATTCGGTGCAGCTCTTCGACTGTTGAATCGAGCCCGATAAATACAATTTCATCAATAATGTCGAGCTTCGGATAAGAAATTTTCCGGGATCCATAATACCTTTTCTTGAATGATCCTACAAATTTCTCATCTCCAAGTATGCCGGTGCCATAGTCGTGGTTGCCAGGAACGACAAGTACATTGTATCCGCTTTCCTCAAGCTTTCTTATTCCGTCAAGAGCTTCATCAGCCTGTTCCGCATGGTTTGCATTATCAACAATGTCACCGGTTATCAGGATGATATAATTGTATGAGGGCTGCTTCAGAGAGGTAATATTATTAATTAAAGTACGAAACCTTGTGCCGCACTCCTTATGCCCTACATGCAGGTCGGATAAATGAATGATTCTTTTCACGATTCAGAAAATTTAATTAAGCCGGGTTTTAAGAGTGTCCGTTTTGCCTTTTTCTGCCGTGACAAAAATGTCCGGTAGCTGGTATACTTTTGTTTTGAGATCAATTCTCAGGAATTTCCTGCTTGCGACGACATATTCCGGAGTGAATCCAATCGCTGAAATGGTCAGTGTTTTATTTAAGGCTTCTTCACTCAATTTGAAACTGCCGTTTATGTCGGCCGTGAATACCTTATTCAAGCCTTCAATTCTTATAGTTGCATGCCTCGCCGGATATCCTGAACTCTTGTCCATAACGACTCCGGATATCTGGGAAAAAATGTTTGCCGGTAAACAAATCAGAATAGTGAATAATAAATTTCTCATCAGCCCTGACCAATGTAAATATGAAATGTCATTTATACTACCAAATATAATCTTTCCTTTAAAAATCCTTTCAATTTCCTGCCCCCAGCTCCCCGCCCTCTGCCCCCTGCTTTTACGCTAGTTTTTCGAGAGCCATCACCACCAGAGGCAGGGTAAGGATGCTGATGATTGTCGAAACGAACACATTTCCTGTTGCCAGCCTGTCGTCCGACCCGAATTCCTTTGCCATGATTACCACTGTAACCATGCAGGGCATTGATGCCTCGAGTATTATCACTGAGGTGACAAGTTTATCGGGAGCAAGCCCGGTCATGGCGGCTATCAGCCAGAAAATAGTTATCAGGAGAGCCGGGCCGAGGATAAGCCTGTTGAAGCTTACAAGATAGAGATTCTTCTTTTTTAAGAGTCCCCCTGCATTTGAAAGCACCAGCATGGCACCGATATACAGCATCGACAGCCAGGTGTTTGCGGAGCCCAGCTCTGTCAGGGGCTTTAGGAGGATATTGGGAAGTTTTACCGAAAGAATGAAGCAAACCAGTCCTGCCACGGTAGCTATCGTATTCGGATTTAGAACCTTTCCCAGGCTCTTTTTCCATGATGTCCCGTTACCCTGGCTCAGGATAATCACACCGGCTGTCCACATTATTATAGTCGAGACGAGCTGGAACATGCTTGCATAGAGTAATCCTTCCACTCCGTAAAGGGCAGTAATAAGCGGGAATCCCAGGAAGATTGTGTTGCCAAACATAGCATGGACCTTGAAAACAGCAGCTTCGGATCCCTGTAGTCTGAAAGCTTTTGCCGACAGCCATCCGACAAGGAGAAGGAAAAAGATTACAAATCCGGAAATTGCCAGGATTGTCAGGCTGTTTGCTATCAGCTTCGGGGTGGCTTCGAGCCTGAAGAAATTTGTGAAAAGCATCAGGGGAAGAGAAATATTGAATATCACTTTCGACAGCATATCCTTCGAATCGATTGTAAGGACCTTGAATTTTGCAGCAATGGCTCCGATAAGAACCACAACGGCAAGGATTACTATCTGGGTGATAATGACCTGTGTTTGCATCTTAAGAAAAAGTGCGTAAATGTAATGATTTTATTAAAGTTATGCAGTTTTGCAGTTATGCAGTTATGCAGTCAAATATTACTTGCAGGACTGAT
>DAIUKI010000034.1:0-6678 GCA_036848255.1 Bacteroidales bacterium
TTGCCGTTTCGATCAGGGTCTGGATCTGCTCAAATGATTTTCCGTCGAGCTCTGAAGCGTTCATTTGGGCGAGGTCGCAAAACCAGGGATCATTCGGGGCTTCGTTCATCCATCCCCTGCCACTTTCAAACAGCGATGCCACAAGAGGTACATAGCTTTGCACCCCGGCTCCCCTGCCAATAAAAGTCTGTCCGCACGGGTATGCAAATGACACAGGATTAACACCCAGCAATTCATTAATGAACCTGCTTGCAGAATCAAGCTCGGTTCTCATTTTTTGAGAGGAATACTCTTCCAGCGCTTTGTTCCTCGACCAGGCAAAGTTTCCCGAGCATGGATGATATACAGAATGATTTCCTATGTCGTGACCGTTTATTGCAGCCATTTTCCATTGGTCGGCCCGTTTCAGCAGGCTTTCGGGAGAGATGTAAAATGTGGCTTTCACCCCGTATTTGTCAAGCAGGGGAATACCTGTATCGATCTGCGACAAGCGTGCATCGTCGAAAGTCAGGCTCAGGGCCATTTTTTTGCCTTCGGGCCAGGGGAATTTGGGATCAGTTTCAGCAGGATTGCTGTTGTAGGTCTCGCTGAAACAGACGCTGGTTATCATGCCTAAAGCTAATACAAGGGAGGGTGGCAGGAATTGTTTATTGTTGTTAGTCATTTCAGGAAGGAATTTCTGTCAGATAAATTTAGTCTATTTTATTTCTTGTGTCCCGTAGTGTCGGCATATTTGTAGAAAAATATCAGAGAATGAATTTCTATGTCCCGTAGGGACAACATATCTATAGAAATATGACCAGAAACTGATTCTTAAGTCCTGTAGGGACGACATGATGGTTATTCCCCGGTACTCGTTCCCTGGTCCACCTCCTACCGACGGGGAATCAGTTCATTTTTTTAGTTGTTTTTTTTCTCAAACCAGAGATTTCTTACCCTTCCGCTCGATACCCTGCAGCCCTTAATATTTTTCTGATCATCCCTCACAAATTGAACCTGACTGAAAAACCACTGACCACCTGCAAAGAAGTCAGGCTTGACGGGAGTAAGGGTGAAATCGCTTAATCGCTGATGCCTGACAACCAGTTTAAGGCTATCAGTAGTAAAAACATATGAAGTACTCAATTCCGGGCTGTAAAATTCACCCGTGAATTCTTTTAAACTAACTGATGCAGGATCAAAATCCTTGATCCTGGATGCCATCATATTCTGTCCTTCAAGAAAAACCTTCAACCTGACAACTTTTCCGTCCCCTTCCTTTATGAAAGTCAGTTTTCCATCGGTTCCCTTTATTGTGAATTCAGAGGTAGAGACCGGCTCCAGCTGGATCTTGGACCGGCCGGGTGCCTCACCAAACAGTTTATTACCTTCCATTGAAACTGTTATAATTATTCCGGGTTGTAGCTCATATTGTCCACAATATAATTTTAAAGTATCGGTGTTAACCTTGACCGTTTTAGTCTCTGTAACTGCCGGATCGGGCACCGCTTTTTCAATTTTGACTTCCTGCTTTTCCTTAAGGTAGATATCAGCAGCCTTAAGTGCCAGACCTCCCGGATTGAAAGCTGCATCATTACTGAAAACGATCACTGAGAACTTCTGATCAGGGAACCTTCCGAGGTAGCTCCTGTAACCAGCATCGGCACCTCCATGACTGATCAGCTTCAATCCCCTGTCTTTACCTATATCCTGTCCAAGTGCATATGAAATTGTGTCTCCCTTATTCAGTATGCCTCTTGTATTCATTTGATTTATTATATCCTTATCACCAACTACAGGATTTTCGAAATTCATTGCCCACCGGCCCAGATCCTCAACTGTTGTGAAAAGGCTTGTTGCCCCTGCATTAGCATAACTCAGCACGCTTTTCTTATACCCGCTGTCTGTGGCATAATATGAATAAGCCCTGTTCCTGACGATCTTTTCATGATCATCATAGAACAATGTGTTATTCATTTTAAGAGGATTAAAAATGCGTTCTTTTGTAAATTCGGCAAATGTCTTTCCTGATACTCTTGCAACAACTTCAGCCAGGAGAGTGAATCCTGTATTGCAGTACATGTATTCATCACCGGGATTGAAATTCAGCTCTTTCTGCCTGCTTACAAGTTTCAGTATATGTTCTTTAGTGATCACATCATCGAGTCGCCAGCCAGCCAGTGCAAGAAGGGTCCATTGATCACGGAGTCCGCTGGTATGATGGGCCAGATGCCTCAGGGTAATTACTTTTCCGAAATCGGGGACTTCAGATATATATTTTCTTATATCATCGTCAAGCGAAAGCTTACCCTCCCTGGCCAACAGCAAAACGGAAAAAGCTGTAAACTGCTTTGAGACCGAAGCTATGTGGAAAATGGTTGCCGGAGTGATCGGGATTGAATATTCGAGATTAGCGCTTCCATAGCCCTTGCTGAAAATTATTTTGCCTTCCTTCACTACAGCAACTGCGGCTCCCGGTGTTTCAGGATTGTCCCACGCAGTGAAAAGCTGATCAATCTGTTTATCAGGTGTCACGGCAGCAGGTTCTGTTTTCACTATTCCGATTACATAGTTGCCACCTGTTTCTTCTTTATCAGTAGGAATGACTTCAAGTAAATAAGTACCCTTTTTATCTGAAATAAAAGTAATCAGTTCGGGGCCATTCTTCCCGTTGGGACTGTCAAATTCACGAATCTTTTTACCTTCGGGGTCATAGGCTATAATTGTCACATCGACACCATCCTGACCGAGCCTTAAAAATGCGAATTGCTTTTCATTTAGCATCACAGTATACTGATGCTTTTCTCCCGGTTTTATCGAGGCTGATATGTCAGTTCCCTTCACCAGTGGGCTTTGCTTCGTTTGAGCCTTCGCAGGGCTGAAACAAGTCACCCCAGTCACTAAAAAGAGAAAAAGGGCGGGGTTGAGACGAAATTGATTCATTTTTTGCATTTTTTATTTACCATTCTTGACAGGTTAATGTGATAAAGTTACAAAACACTTTAATATTCTATTGCTATCAACGGGTAGCACCCGGGGTTATTACCATGTGATCCCTCCGGGATCATGATGGTTATTCCCAGGCACTCGTTCCTTGGTCCTCCTATTGACGGGGAATCAGTTCAGAATAGATTTTTTTCATCATTTCAGCCTTTGCCGGATTTTCTGCAACTGCATTGCTTGTGAACATCATAACGCCGGTTGTCCCGGCTCCGGCACCATAACTCAGGACCTTCCCGAATTCTTCTGCAGAAATTACGTCGGGATCATCAGATGCCTGCACAATCGGCCATACTTTAGGAAATTTTCCGGGCTTTGTTTCCAGTCTTTTGCAGAACCATTCAATATTCTCTTTCACCCACCCGGCATCCCTGCCCATCCGGCCATGGTAAACCATTGGAGAGAACACATCGGTTATATCTTTAAGCATATCGTAATCGAGACCAAGAATCCGGCGCCGCGCACCGTCGTATTCTGTATCGTTCCATGGACAGTGATAAATTCCGAGAAGGGCATCCGGCCTTTCCTCTTTTATTATCTTCCTGGTTTCGGCCACCCATCCTGCAACAACTAAACACCGCCAATCGCGCCATTTGCTGTCGTGCCTGGCCAGAATCCATTCTGCCCGGTCGGCTGCAGCAAAATCAGGAACATCGATGCCTGTAGCCGATTCAAATGTCCTGATGCAGTTATCACAGAAGCAGGTCTCCGGGAGGATGGGTTCGGGCTCTTCAAACTGGGCGTGCCAGTGAACATAATCCATCCAGATGCCGTCGAGATCGAATTTACGAAGCAGCTCCCTCAGCTCCTTCATCCTGTACTCCCTGAATCCGGGTTCAGTCGGACAGACTCCCATGAACCATGATGCGGGCTCAACTTTCTTACCATTCCTGTCAATTGCCCAGGCTTCAGGGTGGCTGTCGACATAACCCTTGCCGTTGAGAACAGGAAATTCGGCAAAGACCTTGATTCCCTCTTTCCCGGCACGAGCCATCATTTCATCATTAATGGCTTTCCAGTTGACAAAAACTGCATTCACATTAAGCTGACCGAGACTTATACCCTTGTTCCAGAATGCATTGGGACTTCCATATATTCCGCGGATTTCAAACTTTTCAGCATTAAGTGAAGTCGATTTTTTCTGTCCGGAGTTCTGTTCAGTAAAAAAGAATAATCCAGCAAGGACAAGAAAAAGGTTGTAAGGAATTGCTTTCATATCAGAGGGGTATATCATGTTAATTCTTAAAAGAGCAAGATAGGAATTTTGAGTTTATTAACCACGGTGTTACACAGAGTCACACGGAGTAAGAACACGGAGTTTTATACAGTGCAACTCCATGATAACTCTGTGCGACTCTGTGGTTAATATGGATTATTTTAATTATTTTTATAGAGGATTTATTGCATACCGATGAATTAGTATTAGTAGTGACCATGGAGGAAAAACTGCTTTATAAAATTCATGTATTGGGATATGTTCAGGGAGTGGGGTTCCGGTACAGAACCATGAGAGAAGCTGTGAGCCGCGGTATTAATGGTTTTGTAAGAAATATGGCCGACGGGAGTGTTTATATTGAGGCCGAAGGTTCGCGGAAACAACTGAAAGGTTTTGTTGAGTGGTGCAAAAAGGGCCCTGGCCATGTTGAATCTGTTACTGCAGATACCTATCCTCCGGTAAATTACAGGAATTTCCATGTAGAGCATTAAGGTTATATGATACTGATACTTTAAATTATCTGAGTATGAAAAGATTATTATTGCTGACATCCTTAATATCATTTGGATTTTCAATCTTTGCCCAGAAATACGGACTTACCTCCCCCGATGGTAAACTGACAGCCGCCGTTGAAATTGACAACGGCATTTACGTTGCACTGTTAAAAGGACGTACCGGAATCTTTAAACTTGCGAATATTTCCCTTGAGAATTATTATGTTGCAGACCGTAATGCCGGTTACAAAGTGCAAAAAGCAGTTTCCCGGTCGGTTAATGAAGTCGTTAAGCCTGAAATCCGTGAAAAAGCGGCGACGCTCACCAACTATTATAATGAGCTGGAAATTAGATTCAGAAAAAACTACAATATTACTTTCAGGCTGTTTAATGATGGGCTTGCATACAGGTTCTCAATATCTGAAAAGGACAGCCTGAGGATAATAAAGGAAAATCTTGATCTTTATTTTGATTCAGGTGATTCATTGAGATTTCAGTCATCGGAAACATTCAATTCTGCGTATGAAACACCCTATGAGCATGAAAATATTTCCGGGATCAGATCCGGAAAACTGATAAGCCTGCCAATGCTTGTTGAGAAACAAAACGGGATGTTCGTTATGGTTACTGAATCCGATTTGTATGATTATCCGGGTTTATGGTTCACAGGTACCGGAAAGGCACAATTGTCAGCCACAAATCCGCCATACCCGAAATCACTTTCCTACACCGGCAGTACGTACGTCCGGAACCAGGTTGCCGGAACCTACGGATATCTTGCCAGGGTTGCAGGTACCAGGACCTACCCCTGGCGTATTTTTGCCGTTGCCGGCGATGAAAAAGAACTGGTCTCAAACAATATGGTTTATCTCCTGGCGACTCCATGCTCCCTTAAGGATATATCGTGGATAAAGCCGGGTGTTGTGATGTTCGACTGGTGGGCAAAGCATAATATTTACGGTGTTGATTTCAAGGCAGGTATCAATACTGAAACAGCCAAATATTTTATCGATTTCTGTTCCGAACAGGGATTCAGGTATTTTCTATTTGATGATGGATGGAGCTCAAGAGATGATTTGCTCAGGACAGTACCGGGATTGGACATGGCTGAGGTCACCGCTTATGGCAGGGCAAAAGGGGTGGATATTATGCTCTGGATGGTATGGCATACCCTAGGGAAGCAATGGGACCAGGCATTTGACCAATTTGAAAAATGGGGAATTAAAGGTATCAAGATCGACTTCATGAACCGCGACGATCAGCAAATGGTAAGGTTTTATGAGGCTGCTGCCCGCGAGGCAGCCGAAAGAAAGATGGTGGTCGATTTCCATGGAGCTTACAAACCCTGCGGATTAAGCCGGAAGTATCCCAACGTGCTTACCCGTGAGGCACTTATTGAGTTTGAATACAACGGCTGGACGGACCAGGATAATACGGTGCACCATAATTTACTGCCATATATACGCATGTTCACGGGGGCCATGGATTACATTCCCGGTACGATGCGTAACTCCACAAAGGATAATTTCCGTCCGATCGGCGATTACCCGATGGGGCAAGGGACAAGAGCGCATGCGATGGCTTTATTTGTGATCCTCAGCAGTCCGATGACCATGCTTCCCGACTCTCCGTCGGATTATTACCGGGAAAAGGAATGCACTGATTTCTTGAAAAGGATACCGGTTGTATGGGACGAAACAAGACTGCTTCAGGGTAAGATTGCTAAATATACTGTAATTGCGCGCAGGGCGGGAACGGAATGGCATATAGGTGCAATAACCGACTGGAGCGGGCGAACCATCGATCTGGAAACAGAATTCCTTACACCAGGCAGATACAAACTGGAAGCAATCGAGGATGGGATCAATGCCAATACAAGGGCTGAGGATTACAAGCGGATTGAAAAGGAATTTCAGGCAGGAGATATACTGAAGCTTAACCTGGCTTCAGGTGGTGGATGGGTAGCAAGAATCACACAAGTTAAATAAA
>DAIUKI010000034.1:6778-13025 GCA_036848255.1 Bacteroidales bacterium
CTTAACCTGGCTTCAGGTGGTGGATGGGTAGCAAGAATCACACAAGTTAAATAAAAGCATTCGGTTTATTGCGGAATTCGGATTTTGGATTTCGGATTTAAATCCGCAATCGTCCATCCGCAATCCGAAATCACTTTATTTCTTTTTCAGCAGGTTTGATGTTCCATCCCGCAAGGGACAGTATTGGTGTTGCCCCATCCAGGTTTTTGGCATCAAATTCAACCTTCAGACTTCGCTTTTCTTTTGGAAGAAGCGAAAAGTAATTGTCGTCCCAGAATACAGGTAGTACCAGATCCTTTGAATCGCCTTTGATGATCCTGGGATTTATCGAAAATGCGAGGCTGGCTGACGGATTCTCCAATTCAACCATTGCAGTGTATTTACCATTTTCCAGTTTAACGGATGAAACTGAAAAGTTAAGTTCCACTTCCGGAAGCCTGTCGAGGGCAGTGAAATCAGCATTTTCATCCCCCCTGGATGAGAGCCAGTAGAAGTTGGAGGAGATCTCTTTCCCTGCATCGTCGCTGAGAATAAGTTTCAGAAAGTAGACATCACCTGCACCAGAAGGTCTTTTAACAAATAAGACTTTTTTACTTTCATCCGGTTTTATTTCGACTCTGGCTTCCTCAGAGAATATTTCCTTCATGCCGATATTATAAATCTTCGCGGTCGCTTTCAACCCTGAGAAATCTTTATAATTCCCGTTGACAACACGGATTGAATTATCATCATAGGAATACTGGATATGCAGGTTCTCGCATGCTTTTCTGGTCCCGTAGAATGCACCGTTTGGAGCAAAGAAATAGTCATACAGCTGCCAGTACATTGATGGCCATGCAGAGTTGTACATCCAGTAGATGATACCGCTCGATTTGTACTTATTGCCTGCATATGCCTCAAACATCGCCCTTGTGGCCTCGTACTGAAGCACCTGCGATTTCATGCTGTATTCTTCAAGGCTTTTGGGTTCCCCGTATCTGGAATAGAGAGCTTTCCTGGCATGGGGGTAGAATGCCTTATGCAGACGGATATTCCATGAATCGCTCATTGGCCAGAGCTCCGATTCGGGCATCATCATGCGCATGGTCTCAACGGGAGGTATCTGTTCTCCCGATGGAGCGGCTTCGGTGTTGAATTCGAGCTTACCATACCAGTAGGCAGGGGGCATGTACGCATAGACTTTTGGATAAGGTCCCATCCAGAGGCCGGTGTTGCCGGTAACCTCACTTGAATCCTGTGTTGCTGAAGATTGAAATGGCCTGGTGCCGTCGAGCTCATTCAATACTTTTACATACATTCTTTCGACACTTTCTGACGGATGCATATCGCTTCCATAGAGCCAGTTGAATACTGACGGATGGTTTCTTAGCCTCAGGATCTGATCGTTCCAGCTCTTCTGCGCTATGACCTCAAGGTCGGGCGTCCATTTCTCCCACTCCTCCCACGAGCTGCAGCAGCACCAGCCAACGATAAGCAGTATACCTTCCTCATCGCATTTTTCAAAAAGGTAGTCGGAACCTCTTGGTGCCTCGAGCCGCAATGTGTTGAGTCCCATGTGTTTTGCATACTGTATATCAGTGTCGATCCTCTCATCGGAAGGTCGAAGCATCATATCCTCGACATATCCTCCGCCCCTTATCACAATATCCTTTCCGTTTACCTGGAAAACCCTTGTGTGCTTACCGTCAAAATCATTCATCCATGATGAGATCTCCCGTATCCCGAACCGGACCTTCTCCGAATCGGAGATATTGCCCTTAATCTCAAAGCTAAGGTCAAGATCATAGAGATTTTGAGGACCAACGGTATGGGGCCACCATAACCGCGGGTCCGCAATTTCAAGCTGGCTGAATTTCGCCGGATCAAAAGTCACCTTCCTGGCCTCCCCGGGCTCCAGGACAATTTCCTGCGAAAAGGTTATATTTTCAATTGAACCTTTCAGGACTCCTTTAACCTTTTTGTCAGTACTGTTTGATATATCAGCTGTGATTGTGAGACTTGCCTTATCTGTTGAAGGAAGATTAAGTTTTGTTACGATCTTTGGATTATCTATTGCAACCGGTCCGGTTGAACTGACTGATATATCATACCAAATTCCCATTCCTCTGTCGGGTGGTGTCGGATTCCAGTCGACCCAGGTTATTGTAAGGTCGTTTCCTTTCGGAGGAAATATTTCAAGGGCCAGGCAATTATCTTTCCCGGCGTGAGCAAATTCTGAAATATTGAAGTTATAGAGTCTGTAGGCTCCCTCAACGGTCATTGTGTCGGCAATCAGATGCCCGTTAAGCCAGATATTGGCTTTGTAGTTGATGCTGTGAAATTTGATCCAGGTATTCCGCGACCTGAAATCAGCCGGCAACTCAAAAGTCGTCCGGTACCACCATGATGATTTGAAGGGGCTGTCATCGGGTATTCCGCCTGATCTCCTTGCAATATACCCCGGGATTTTCTGAATGTTTGTTCCGTAATATGGATCGGGGTACACCTTATTTTCCACAAGGGTTCCAAAAACAGTCGAGGGTACCGTTGCCGGGTACCATTTTTCAGGCTGGTAAGCCGTTGTGGAAATTATTTTGCCATCCTCACCTGTATCCTTTGACGACTGAATTGCCCAGTTCTCCCTGAGCAGAAATGATTGCTGAGGGGCAGTCTGACTTGTACATGCATACAACGATAATGTCGCTGCCATAATGATGAGGTAAATGTTTCCTGGTTTCATGTCTTAGGGTTTTATTTTTGTATCTCAGTGATGGGAGTGTTAAATATAGATCAGATATTTCTTTTAGCAGTCAGAAATCCGAAATTAAACAATTAACTTCATAAAAGGAAAATGTTACACGGAGAGTAATTTAATTCACTTTATTCAATCAAAATGAAAATGCGTAAACTAACTCGTCGTCAGGCAATTGCAGTTACATCAACCGGCTTTGCAGGAGCAATGCTCGGATTTCCTTTCAGGTTGTTCGGGATAAAGAACACCGGGCAATTGAAAAAGCTTGCCATTAACGGAGGCGAAAAGATCCATCCTGGCTCATGGCCTCAGTGGCCTTACTGGGATCAGTCGGCAGAGCCAGGGCTCCTTGAAATGTTCCGCTCGGGCCGATGGTGGAGGGGAAACGGTGAGTATGTAGCTGAGTTTGAGAAAAAATATGCAGAGCTGATGGGCGCAAAACGGTGCCTGGCAACGGCTAGCGGCACGACGGCGCTTCTTACTGCCCTTCATGTGCTTGGAGTGGATGCAGGTGATGAAGTTCTTGTTTCTCCCTATACATTTATTGCAACATATAATGTGATCTTTGGCAGCAAGGCTCTGCCCGTTTTTGTTGACACTGACCCGGAGACATTCCTGATCGATCCGAAAAAAATCGAAGCAAGGATCACCGATCGGACCACAGCTATTGTCCCGGTGCATATTTACGGGTTGCCTGTCGATATGGACGGGGTGAACAAAATCGCCAAAGCTCATGATCTTAAAGTTATTGAGGATGCATGCCAGGCCTGGCTTGCTGAATACAGGGGAAAAAGAGTCGGCTCGCTCGGGGATCTCGGTTGCTTCAGCTTTCAGAACTCCAAGCACCTGGCTTCGGGCGAAGGAGGTGCGATCCTTGGCAATGATGAAGATGTCATGGACCAGTGCCATGCTTTCCATAATTGCGGCAGACCCTATGGCAATATGAAAAAAATGGCCGGAAATCCCTATAACGGGATGAATTACAGGATGCAGCAATCACAGGCCCTTATACTGTTATCGCAGATGAAAAGGATTGAAAAGGATAATGATATCCGTTTGTCAAATGCGCTTTATCTTGACAAAAAGCTGAAAGAGATCCCCGGGATAATACCTTGCAAGGCTGCAGAAGGAGCCACCAGGGCCGTTTATCACATGTATCCCTTCAGGTATATCAGGGAGGAGTTCAACAATATTCCCAAAGAGAAGTTCCTGAGGGCTCTTAACGCTGAAGGTATTCCGTGCAGCGGAGGCTACGGCAAACAGAATAAGGATGGTTTGATAGAGGAACAGCTTGGTTCAAGGGGATTTAAAAGGCTTTTTCCGGAATCCAGGCTCAGGCAGTGGCGGGAAGAAAATCAGCTGCCAGGCAATGACCAGCTGTGTGATCAGGCTTTAACCCTCTATCAAAGCATATTATTGGGAAGCAAATCCGATATGGATGATATTGCAAATGCAATAACAAAGATCTATGAGAACAGGAATACACTAATTTGATATATTTGCCCGGATTACATCTCCATATGAAAATCGCCGGATTAACCTTTATAATATTTTTGTTATTTGCTTCTGCCGGCTGCAGACAGTCTTCTGAAAGCAAACAATCTGATCTCAGATCCGATTCCCTTGCACAGATTGCCGAAAGGATTGCACTCGATTTTCCGTACACTGAAAACGAAATCAATCTTCAATTGAAAGAGAAGGCTGGGGTATTCACCGCCGAAGAGAAAGCAGACTGGGAGAAGAAAAACTGGCTCGAATGGAAAATTATAAACGGGGAAAAGAGATACTTCAGCAGGGCAGTTTCCAACCTTCAGCTCATCAGAAGTTTTCATAACCAGAGATCACAACGGGACAGCCTCGAGGCCGCCGATCCGGAAATGATACACAGGAAAAAGCATACCCGGTCAATAATAAATGTTTCGGTAGAGAGTGCTGATCCGGTTATCCCTGTGAGCATGACAATCAATTACACATTGACGGTGAATCCCGATGCTGTGCCTTCCGGGGAAATAATCAGGTGCTGGCTGCCATATCCGAAAGAGAACCATCCGCGACAGAAAAATGTAAGACTGCTTTCCGCTTCCGGAGAGAATTTCACGATTGCTCCTGATTCTGCAATTCACAGGACAATTTATATGGAAGCCAGATCAGAAAAAGGGCTGCCCATGGTGTTCAGGGTTTCCTGCAGCTTTGAATCCAGCGGACAATATTTTGATCCCGGAAAGATGGCAATCACACCTTATGACAAAGGATCAGCCCTTTACAGAAAATTTACCTCCGAGGAGATCCCTCATATCTGCTTCACTGAAAAAGTCAGTAACCTTGCTGACAGCATTGCAGAGTCGGAGGATAATCCGTTTGAAACAGTCAGAAAGATCTATTTATGGTTCACCGGCAATATCCCCTGGGCAGGCGCGCAGGAATACTCAATAATGCCGGATATTCCCGAATATGTAATCAGAAACAGAAGGGGCGATTGCGGAATGCAGACATTTCTTTTCATGTCGATGCTGCGGTACAAGGGTATTCCGGTAAGATGGCAGAGCGGGTGGAAGGTGCCACCCGATGCTAAGAACCTGCACGACTGGTGTGAGGTTTATTTTGAGGGAGCCGGCTGGGTCCCTCTCGACATATCGTATGGACTTCAGTATTCGGATGATCAGAAGACAAGGGAATTCTATATATCAGGAATTGATTCGTACAGGCTTATCGTAAATGAAGGAGTGGCAGGCAGGTTTTATCCGGAAAAAAAATACATGAGGAGCGAGCCCTATGACTTTCAAAGGGGGGAAGTTGAATGGAACGGGGGGAACCTCTATTTTGACAAATGGGATTATGACATGGAAATAATATACAATAAATGAGAAGAAAAAGAGAGAGATCCCTTAAGATCTTATATATATTACCTTTATTCATGATAGTGGCGGCGGGATGCAAAACACAAACAAATTCCCTAAACAATTACAAGAGCGAAATTGATTCCATAGGGATTGTCTGGGTTCCGGACCTGAGGGAAGGGATCTTCGATGCCGAACTTGTTCCGGGTGCTTCGGGCATGATACTTAAAGGGGAAAGCACTGTTCCCGAGGCTAAAGCGGCAATTACCGCATTGCTTGATCATGATGGGATTCATTTCACCGACAGTCTGAAGGTGCTTCCCGACACCTCTGAAATAACCGAACCGTGGGGCCTTGTTAATGTAAGTGCGAGCAACATAAGGTTTAGTTCGTCATACGAATCTGAGATGGTTTCGCAGGCCCTGATGGGGACGCCGGTAAGGATATTTAAGAAAGATGGCGGATGGCTCCTTGTGCAGACACCTGATATGTACCTCGGATGGGTCGACAGCGATGCAATTGCAGGACAAACCGTGAGTGAACATGATTTATGGAAAACTTCTTCCAGGTTGTTCTATACCGGTAAAACAGGAGATATTTATGCCGACCTGGCGATGGTGAAAGTGATCTCCGATATTGTTGCAGGCAGTATACTACAAGTTTCCGGAACTCAAAAAGG